>CAIMCT010000207.1 GCA_903839535.1 uncultured Desulfobacteraceae bacterium | reverse complement strand
GGAGCCTGCTGTCAGATCACTGTCTCTTCTTTCACCAGCAAGCCCTCATAGACGACAACCTTCCCGCATGCACTGTGGGTAGTCTGATGCGCCATATAAGGATAGAGAACTTCCTTCAATTTGTATCTCCTGCTCAGTTCTGCGAAATCCGATTTCCGTCCGTTTCATTTTCGCTGCTATAGAGTCCTGAATGACCGGAATTATATCATTCCTATCAGATGTTATCTGTAATCTGACCATTTTATTCCTCTTTATTCTGCAAGGCTAACGATAAGCTAAGCGGCACAAATCCCGTCAGGATTTGCGTCCGCTTGAGCACCTGGTTGTACGATTTTCATATCTGTTCAACCTGATCCCGTCCGGTACTGCTCATTTCCGGCGGTGTTCATCCGTACTTTGCTTCTCTCCGCCCGACTCCGTGCGTTGCTTCCCCGCCTGACTCCGTATCTTAACTTGCTTATAGGTTTATATATATTTTAAATCCGGCCTGTTCAAAATGGTGATCAGTTGTCAGAACATTTGTCAATTTACATTCCTGCATAACGATGATTGAAATACAATCAGTTAAACCCCATTACTTATCTTGCCGCTGACCATAAAGATCAACAGCGTCATTCACAATTTTTGTTGTTATCGGAATGACTTTAAATATGGTTTTACTTTTCTGAATCTGTGTTATCCATTTATTAGCGGCCTGTCGCCATTTAATTTCAGACAAACCGTTACCCGTCTCAATTAATACAGCTTCTGTCGTGATAACAGACCATTTTTCTTTAACTATTTTTTTATAAGATTCCACAGCAGAAATATGGTAATTGTCAGAAGAATCAATGACCGCAATCAGAAAAGCCGTATCCATAAAGATTTGTTTTTTCATTATCTTTGCATCCGGTATAAGTAATCGTCATGTTTTTCTGCAAAGTCTTCTCTTCCGGTATCAATGGTATAGTTTAACAGGTCGAGAAGCCCTTTCTGTTCTTCATCCATCTGGGATTCACTTTTTCCAAGCTGAACAAATATCATCTTGATATAATTCAGGACGTTTTGCAGTTGATCCTCTGACAATTGTTGAATCATGCCCATTACTTCCTGTTTTGCCGCCATTTCAATCACCTCTGGTTTTCTTGTTTATTTCATCATCTACTTCCATAAAACGTCAGTAATCCGTGATGCAAGGAATTATATGATCTGAAAATCGATAAATGCGTCGATTCTCCGATACACTCATCGCTTTTTTCATCTCCAGGAGAGTATCTGTAATCTGACAACCGTTGCTTCTTGGAATACGCCTCTTTTTTCTGTGATCAATCCGCCCTTTTTCTCTTTTCCGAGCACCGCACAACAACAAGTTCAGCGGCGGCAGCTTCATCGCCGTCCGCTGCAACTGATGGTTAGGAATAAGCATCTGTTGTTTAATTGTATGTCCGAAGACAGACTTCAGACTTTCGGATGTGCCCTAAATACATGACTTTTGGGCAAATACAAATAACATTGCATTTAAATCAGACTGACCCACTCACTATACCAACGAGAAGCTAAAAAGCTTGCCTGTTGGCTCATGTATATTGAGATGATTCAGTTTATCTAACGTATATCATGATAATAAATGTAATTCCAGCAATAGATTTGTGCGCTATTGCTACACTCTACCGCAAGCATTTAACTCGAATTAGGCACCTATAGACAATATAATTTCAATTAGTTATTGGTTTTCCAACTTTCAGTTGTGTTGTATAGAGCTAATTAGAAATATCGAAACCATTGATTTTTGCTCGAATACACTAAATGGAAACCTTAGATTGACTTATTCGTTTGACCCATTATATAAGATCACGATCTTCTTGGTGATATCCTTTTTCACATTAGTGGCCAAAGAGAAAAATTGGGATGTACACTGCCGTAAATCTGAATTAAACGCAATATTTTTTTCATTTGCCCGAAAGTCATGAAATAAATACTTCTCTGAAATCCACTTTTATACCTTCGCAATCTACAAGCTCACGGTGAAATGTTTCCTTTTTTTCATTACTCACAACAATAACAGTTCTGGCATAAGTATCAACAATCCAGACTGTTGACACACCTGCTGCAAGCAGTATTTTGGCTTTGTCAACCAGTTCCTGTATTCCCTGTGTGGGTGACAGGATTTCAATTGCCAGCAACGGAATTATATCACATCGGGTTTTATCTTCCAGAAAATCAGGCCGGATTGAGTTTTCTCTGTATACAGAAATATCCGGTGTCATCCCTTTGTCAATGTCTAATGTGAGTTCGACAAAAGGCTGAATCCCTTCTCTCTTTAAAAGATGCTCTATAATTTTGGTACAGATATAACTATGGTTGACAGAAGGACTCATTTTCACCTCTCCTTTAAATATGCTTCAGAGTTTTATCTGTTGTGCATTATATCAGTTATTTTCCTAACATTGAGCTAACCGGGCACCACACGGAAAGCTGAAAAATAAAACCAGATTATAACTGCGCTCCGGTTGAGCGTAATGTTAGGCTAAATGTGTGATTGCGGGACTTGACCCCGTGCTTTGGCCCTGTGCTTTTCGTGCTCATTTAAAAGCGATTCAAAAACATACATGGCTCCCCCATAATGTGTAAGAAATCATATCAGCAAGACCCCTGCACGGTAATTACCGGCAGACGTGATCCATTTTTTCTCTTTCATGGCTTTTTTGTTCTGCGCAGCTCAGCGCACGGGCCATGCTCTGAATCACCCACAGCGCAGACCCGGCAAAACATGCTCATGAACCGGCATCCCCTGAGCTCTGCCTGCGCGTCAGCAGTCTCAAGCTTACCAATCCCGCTTTGCACAAAGCTAACAACAAAGCGCTCAGCCTTGGTGCGCGACGGTGCGTGGCAGAGGATGATACAATTATGAGTTCGCACCTCATACTCCTCAAGCGACGGAGGCGGCACAAAACCGTCCTCAGGAGGCTTGTGGTTTGCCGAAAGCACCTGCACCGCAAGACCGGGCTCCCGCTGGCCCGAGTTCATGAGCGCGGCCTCGGCTTCTTCAGCGCTGTCATAGCAGCCGATCGCGAAAAATGCGCCTTCAGGGTTAGCAGGGTGGTAAAAATCTTGCACAAAAACGGCTTAAAGGGCATCGCCCTGTTTCAATGAACCAAGCCGCTTAAGCAGAAGGCGTGCACCGCTCCTAATATCCGGGCCGTGATTGCCCTGCTGGATTCCTGACAGAGACAGTTGCATCCACAGCCCATCATCAGGCCGGATCTCCGGCTCGGCAGGCAGCGCCTGGGCTTTCTGAGCAGGCTGCACTACGGCATTATGAGAGGGCTCTTCTACAGGCTTTTTCTGCATGAACCACAGTTTTCCCAGGGCCTGTTTCCAGGCGTTAAAAATAATCCCCGGGGCAATGATGTAGAAAATGATGTCGGCAATGCCGCATATTTTTCTGAAATTTGCCATGAGTACCCCTGATTGTCTTATCTATGCTGCTGCCACCCTTAAATATCCAAAGGATATCTGCGAATCAGTAGCCCGGCTGCTGTTCTGACATTCATTTTTTGAGCTGTATCAGAGCACTGGCGCACTGCGTCGCGCAACAGGCTGTGCTCAGACCAGTGCGGCTTTGTGCCTAGGGCGCAGGCAACGGGGTTGGTAATGACAATAAAGGTACCCTCCTCCATACAATCAGCATCCTGCAGGAGCGGTTCGGGCATGCCGGGCGCAGCGCTAAAGCACTTTTCAAGAACCCAGAGATATGTGTACCGCTCATTGATGACAAGGCATAGCCCTGCCGGATCATGAAACGTAAAAGCAGTGACCGGCTTAAACAGATATGTAAAGCGCCGCATGCTGTCAAGGCAACCAAAATAAAGGCCGGAGCACGGCCCTTGCCGGTCAAACGGGGTATGATGCCCATCCAGCTGGCCAGGCACAACGGGATAATACCATGATGCCTGCTCTGTCGGCTGGTCAGGGGGCTGGCTGAGGCGGGTGGTCAGCTTTCCCATGTACCATTCCGTTATGTATCCCCCATCAGGGCTGTCAGCATTAAAGTACCAAGTGCCGTGTCTCTTGCCGTTTTTGTAGGCTCCCTGGCTTGAAATGATGCCATCGGCATTCCAGCACTGCCAGAGACCGTCCTCATTTCCGTCAATAAATGCTCCCGCCGTTTCAAGACTGCCGTTTTGCTGCCAGTGCTGCCAGAAGCCGGTTTTTTTTCCGCTCTGAAAATGGCCCTCTGCCCGTTTTGTTCCGTCTTCCCGGAAATAGACCCACAGCCCGACAGGAGCGCCTTTGTCATACTCCCCCTCCTGCATAACCTGTCCGTTTGCATGCCAGAATACCCAGCGGCCGTGGGCTGTGATGCCGTCTTCAAGCAGTTCGCCCTCGCTTTTTCTTATGCCAACATCATCATAATATATCATATACTTTTACCATAGGTATCTTCGGTGATTCCAGAACGCCTAACAACGAGTTAACCGGTGCACCGATAGGCGCATCCGGTTGAACGACTGGTTAGGGTTTCTCTCGTTATTTAAAATAGTTACTTAATGCCTGATACTGTCTGAAGTGCGTTTATCGCTTCCTCCAAACTGATTTTGCCGTCATCGTTCATATCGCCTTTCAGACCGCACCCGAATACCATTTCTTTGGCGGTAATATCTGTTGTGCCTCCGTCTGAAATTGAAACATCCGTCAGTTGCAACGTATTAAAACCGTTCATCTGAATTTTCACGATATGTTTTCCTTCGGGAACATCGTTGAGCGTATAAGTGCCGTCAGTTCAGGTTTTCACGGTTTGCCCCGAATCCGTAACAATCGTTCCACCAACTATCGGGGTACTCTGTCAGGTTACGGATGTAGTAACCTTTCCGGTTACCTTTCCCACACCGATATACCATGTGTCCTGTTCCCATATCATCGTATCCCAGTAGCCGTTTGCGGCAAGTGCAATAGACGGAAACAGAAGCATGACGGATACTATTTTGATTATTTTGTTCATGGACCGCCTCCGCCTATTTGCACATATTTGCTGTAGGGTGATCGGTACAGACAATTGTCTCCAATGCCTTAATCCGACAGTTCTGTGCGTTGATCAGATTATACAGGACATCAAAATTCGCATTGACTTCGGCGGACTTGGCGGGTGTTCCAGAACTGAAAGTATAAGGTTTTATAGCTGCAACATTTGGACATGCACCTTGATAAAGCTGCTGAATTTCAGCAACAGAAAGACTGCGATTATATATGTACACATCATCAATCGAACCCATAAAATAACCAACATCACCATTAGCAAACGGAGCAACACCGTACAGGCTGATAGCTACACCTATAGCCAAATCTTTGCCTGTAGGATATGTATTTGATATAAAAGTATTATTAGAAGCAACATTTGCGCCATTAATATATATTTTTGACCCGGTATTATCTGTTGAAAAAGCTATATGATACCAAGAATTTATCGGCTCACTGGAATACGGAAAATCAATGTAATTACTTGTAGAACAATGAGTGAGTACCGTATATTTGCCGATACCGCTTGTGCTTAAATTAATTCCCAAAAAGAAAGAGGTATAGCAGCCATTACCGCCGTATCCCAACAAAACAGGTTTATTACTTACTGTATTAGTTTTAAACCACAGTGAAATAGTTCTTTGGCCAGAGGGGAGTTGATTAGCATTAGCCGATATATAGCTGTTAACGCCATTAAAATAGTATGCGCTGTTAGGATTACCAAATCTGTCTTCTGTTAAAGTTGCCCCGTGGACTGTGCCGTTGTTTCCGTTACCTGTTGCATCATTAGCATTCCCGCTAAACGGATAATATGCCAGCAGTCCATCATTCAAACCCCCCAGACTGATCCCCGCCGTCATCAACACCATTGCCAAACTCAAACACGTTGCAAAAATCCTTTTCATTTTTTCCTTCCTCCTCCTCCTTGTTGTTTGTTAAAAACCCTAACGACCAGCATAACCAGCGGCGGCCTGTGAACTTGGCTAAAAAATCAGCGCGTCCCCGCCGTCTGCGTTGATGCGCTTGTTGGCCGGTTTTTATTTTATTAGTGCCGCCGCTTGCTTGGGGAATTTAGAAACAAGCCATTCCAAGACAGCAATTTGGTCGGCGTTTGGCGCCCGCCGTATTTGAGATAGGAGCTTTATGGCTGTTGGACGATCAAGGGTTATATTCGCTGCACCTTCATTGCAGACCGAGCAGAGAGCCCGGAGATTTGAATATTCGTCGTTACCACCTTGGGATTTGTCTTTGATATGCCCGATGTGGAGTCTTGCTTTTCTCCCGTCAAATGGGTGTATTTCTCCAGAGGCAACTCCACACATTTGGCAGGTGAAGCCATTTCGGTCAAGGACGTAAGCCCGTATCTCCTTTGACATGGTGCGGGCAAAAGAGGGGAGAATTTTTGTGTCAACAAGTAAATATTGGCCAGGTCGCAAGTCGCTTTTGTCGTTGTGCGTGACAATGTTCATGCCCTCTTCGTTGCGAAGCTCCCGGACACGCCTTGCCCATTCACTTTTATTGCCGGATGCGGCGCGTATGTCGTCGGACTCCAGCACCTCCCCGACATGCTGTAGAAGAAAGGCTTTGATTTTCTTTCGTGCCCCTGGTTCGCGTGGCGGCATTATTTTACACTCCTTAGGACTGTTTTGCTCCTTGCTGCTGACTCAAATGCAGCTAGTATTGAAGACCCTACGGCACTTGCGACAGGTGACGGGAAGGCGTTTCCTATTTGCCGGTAAGCGGATGTTTTCTTGCCAACGAATAGCCATGAATCCGGGAAACCTTGAATGCGGGCCGTCATGCGCACAGTAAGCCGTGGCCTACCGATAAAGTCCTTGTTCGGAGGGTTGTCGGCCAAACCATGCCCGTCAACGCCGAGTGATGCCCATGCCGCTTTTGCTCTTGTTGGGCCAAGATCAGGACCACCATGTTTCTTTGAACCACCGACAAGGGTCGGGGCTATGTCATTTGCCAACTCTCTCCACTTGGCTGCTCCCCTCCATGATTGCTCACTCATGAGGTCAAAAAGCAACTCTCCGACTGTTGGTGGCATAGTCGTTTGGGGCGTGGGCCATGAAAAGTGGCCTACCAAGTCTTTTTGGATGGCGACAAAAATTACACGGGGGCGGAGTTGAGATACCCCATAGTCAGACGCATTATGAAGACGCCACTCGGTATGATAGCCAAGGCTGGCAAGCTGGTTCTTGATATGCTTCCGGTAGTCTTCAAATACTGCGTCGAGCATACCACGGACATTTTCAAGCATGATAGCCCTTGGTCGTATTTCATCGGCCAACCTGATTGCTTCGGGGAAAAGGTCGCGTTCGTCGTCGCTACCAAGTTGTTTCCCTGCCTTGGAAAAAGGCGGACAGGGGACACCTCCGGCCAAAAGGTCAACTCCCTTGTACGCCGAACCAGAGAAAGACCTAATGTCTCCGTTGATGACGTTCCATTTAGGCCTATTAAGCAGCAATGTGTCACAGGCGGCTTTTTCGATTTCGACAAGTGCTACATGACTAAATCCAGCAGTTTCCAGGCCGAGGGCTTGGCCTCCAGCTCCGGCGCATATTTCAACTGAACATGGCATAATTTTTACCTCCATTGTTGGTGTTTCGGCAAATATACCATGGAATGGAAAATACATAAATGCCTTCTCTCTTCCTTGGGGGATGGCGCAAAAGTTTGGAGACGACATGGAACCTATACAAACGATCACGATCCGAAAATGTGTTGATGGATTCCGCCTGGATCATAAGCACACGGATTTCACCTCAGAATCTTACCATTCAAGGACTAATAGGGGCGTACTGAACTCTGTCGAAAACTTGCTCAATGGTTTTTTACCGGACATTATTGATTTGTACCGGCGTGACGAGGATGAAGTGCCAGCCATTCATGTGAGCGGCACAAGAAAACCCAGACCTTTGGATTAGGAAATATCCGAGTTTTGTTCAAGATTGATAGCGACGGCATTTTTAATGCTGCGGAATTCCAAAACAACACCGTCTAGGCTTGAACCAAACTCTATCTGCCAGTCATCAATATTTGGCCCTGGGCCATTAAAATAGTCAAGGAAGTCACCTACTGTCTTGCGATGATCAATTTCTGATGTTTGATCGCTTTCGTCTTCGAGTTCATTCAGTTCTATTTGGAGCAGCTTTTCTCCTCTTTGCTTGAAGCGATAGAAAATTAAAGGGCGCTGGCTGTATTTTGTTGAACCGAAAGTAATTTCATTTTCACGATCAACCGTTTCAAGAAATTTTCTCAATTGCCCGACTGTCAACGTTTTGCTTTGGATTGTCATTGCGATGATCCTTTGAAGTAAATTTTTAAGAGGCCAACAAGTAATTGTGCAGTTTCTGTATATCTTTCCAAAATGCAAACGATCTCAGGATGTGCAAGCTATATCTGTTTTTCAATTCTGCCCGCAGGTAATCCCCAATCTCATTTCAGTCTTTTATACATTGTAAAATAATACTTGACAAGGTGTTTTTATCACCTTATTTGTTTCCGCATATCATGCAATGAGAATGAATATAACAGCTTCTGGATATTATCGATGAACACCAGACTTTTTCCAGGCGGTCTTCAGCTCGGCTATCGAAAGGCGCAGAAGCGTATCTTTCGATTGTCATCGGATTTCAAGGAGGCCGGCATCCTCCGTGGTTTTCCCGATGCAGGCGGTAGGGGCGGGTTTGAAACCCGCCCCTATTATTATGCCCCCTGCTTTCAACATCAGCGATTCAAACGCCCGCTCTTGTCCGCTGAAACGGTGACAATGAAGCGGACCGCTGATTCCGAGAACTGCGCCTGATCGTCTATCGAGGGATCTTCAACAGGAAGTTGGGAAAGATATATAGTGCCTGAACGAAAAATATAATAATCATCAATTCTCTCATGCGAAGATTTTGAAAACTAAGAAATAGTCTAACATATTTCTATTGACTAATTATCTTATAAATGACATACAATATGCTGAATATAATACTATTTGATATGATGATAAGCAATAGTTACTTTCTGACTAAAACCATAGTTAGGTAACGATCTTATACTTTTTCCCCTTGCCCGCTTGCTCCAGAAGGACATTGATTTCCTCCTTAAGCTGAATCATTTTTACCTCGCGATCAATTGTCAGGCGGCTGAACCGTTCCATCTCTTCCATACGCTCCTTCAGCTCTTTTTCTGCCTGCAGGCGCTCGGTGATATCGCGCACTTTACCTACGGCGAACCACTTTTCACCCACCTGGAAGGGCGACAGATTCACCTCCACGGGAAAAGTCAGACCCGTCCGGTTGATGGCGGTGGTCTGAACCGTGGCACCAAAAACAGCGCCCTGCCCCGTAGCGGCGAATGTCCCCATTCCCGCCCGGGCCTTCTCCCGCATTTCCGGCGGAATCGCTATGGTGTGAAAATCCATGCCCATGGCCTCTGCGGCGGAATATCCGAACAGCTTTACCGCCCCCTGGTTCCAGAACTGCACCTTGCCCTGGGCATCGATCATCACCAAGGCATCATTGACCGCCTGGCTCATGACATTCATCTTACGGGCGGTGGCTTCGGTTTCCTTTCTGGATACTTCAATATCCTCCAGAATGTTTAACGTCGCTCTCCGTGCTTTGCCCAACTCCGCAATCTGATCCCGACTCTTTGCCAGAAGTTCCTGATTCGTCAGATTCCGCCGGTTGATTTGGAGATTCAAGGCTACCATCGGCATAAGTTCATCAAGGGGCGCCCGTTGTTCCTCGGCGAAGGGTTGCAGCGCCACAAGCTCGATCACCGCAAGAATTTGACCTTGCTCTAAAACTGGTAGCAACAGGATCGCACGGGGATTGAAATGCCCGCCGCCCCAGGTAATCAGGATGTCACCGCCCTGGAAATTATTGACGCTGAGGGGCTTCTTTTCCAGGGCGCACTGCCCTGCCAGCCCCTGGCCGACCTTGAACTGGCGGCTTTTTGCCTCTACCTCCATCCACCCATACCCGCCTACAGCTCGCAGCAGACCTTTTTGTTCATCCATAAGATAGAAGATGCCGTAGGCTGCACCCATCAGGGGCGCAATCTGAGACATAAAGGTGCGCGCCAATTCCTCAATAGTTGTTGACTTTTGCAGCTCTACGGATATCTGGGAGAACTTCGCCTTGATCGTACTGCGAAACTCAAGCAGTCGGGCATTTTCTTCGAGTTCCTCCTGGATACGCTTGCGTTCCCGCACTACTCGTCTCAGGCGACGATTCCAGATGAAAACGAAGGTGATGACAACCAGAAAGGCCGCCCCGAAAAGCCCGACGATTTTCCAGTCAATATCCTTTTTATAGGTAATGGAAAGCCACCGTTCTTTGATGGCGGTCTTATCCTGGTTGGACATGCTGGCTAATGCTTTGTCGAGGGCGGATTTCAGCAGGGGCATGTCTTTCCTAATCCCAAATGCCAGATCATGGGTGTAGGGAGTCGTGGCGGCAATCTTCAAGTTGGTCATGCCTATCTTCTCGATATTGTAAGATACCGTCCCCAGATTGTCCACAAAGACATCAATTTTGCCGGTGGAAATATCCAGGAGGGCCGCCTTGACATCGGACAGGTCAATCAGCGGCAGTTTGGGGTAGTCCCGCTTGAGAATTTCTTCAACTACCAGTCCCTTCAGTACGCCTATCTTAAGCCCTTGCAGATCATCAAGCCCGCTGATGAAGCGTTCATCTCTGCGGGAAATAATGACGGAAGGGAATGTCACATAGGCCTAGGTGAATAGCAGATGTTTCTCCCGCTCATGGGTGGGGGTGACCTTTGGGATCACATCTATCTCCCCCAACTTTACTCTATCAATAGCGGCTCCGACGGTCAGGCCCGGAACTGCGCGGATGGCGACACCAAGTCGCTTCGTGCACTCCTCGATAAAGCCGGCGCAGATACCGGAGTAAACGCCTTTCTCGTCAAGGAACTCAAAGGGAGGACGCGCCGAGTCCACTCCAAGACGCAATTGTTTGCCGGCCAGGAAAGCCCGCTCCTCCGCTGTCAAATCCACCTGGACGTTCCCGGCTTTCTCTTCCGCCAGGGACTGCACGGCGAAAGAGGCGGCAAAAAGCAGTGCCAGGATCGTGAGGAGCGCCCGTTTAAAATTCATCATGATCACCCCTCACTCTTGCTCTTTTCCGCCTGCGATTTCAATAACTCCAGTGCTCGTGCAAAGTCATACTGCTGGGCGGACTGCTCAAAGTCGCCAAATTGAGCTATTCCCAGGATGTAGCGCAAAACATCTTTTTCCGCCTCGAAATTGGATCTATTCCAGGCTTCATCTCGCTTGCCGACTTTGAGTATCGCCAGCGACTCATTGGTATAGGCGATCAGGTTTCGATACTGTGCTTCCGCATCAGAAACCAGTTGCTGATTCTCGATAAACGATTTGCGGATGGTGGCGGCTTGATCGAAAAACTTGCTGTGATACGCTTCCAGGCTGGCGATCTGAGCAGCCTGTTTATCGGGATCGGTTTCAAAGATGGCATCCCGCGTCACACGCCACATGTAGAGCAGCGTGAATTTCATATCCCTGACGGTATTGGTCGTGGTATGGGCATGTTCATAGAAACGCTGGTTGATTTCCGCCAGCATATTAAGTTCAGGGAATGTTGTCAGCCCTATATACATGACGGCGATAATGGAGATGGCGGCAAAGCCAGCCACGCGCTGGACCACAGTCAAGCTTTGAAAGTAGGCATTCAGTTTCAGTTTGTTCATTCTCGCCACCGCTTGCTATAGACTTCCAGATATTAAATTTCGCTGCGTTATCGGTCGTCAGCGTATTACACACAATACAGCTTCCTCCCTCTATCCTTGCGAAACGTAATATCTGAAAGTCTATAATTCGTAATTAGGTTTTCTCACGCTCAGTCAAATCCCGGACGGATACGCAGGCGCAGGCGCCCTTGTCCCCGGAGTCTGGCAGCCTGTTTAATGCCACTTCGATGGCAACCTCGCTCCCATCCTTGCAGATTGCATTCAAATTCATCATGGCATTCTTTTTCAGTGGATCGTCTGATGCCAGGAACCTGGCTTGAGTATCCGCATAAGCCAAGGAAGGTATCAGCGCATTCACCCTCTGGCCGGCGAGTTCACCTGTTGCATAGCCGAAAATTGTTTCGGCTTGGGGGTTGCAGAGGATGATGATGCCTTGCTCATCAACCACAAACATGGCGTTAGCGGCTTCCACGATGCTGCGGTACCAACCCTCCATCTTGAGAAGCTCGGCCTGCTGCGCTTCCATCTCCACGGATTGTTCTTCGAGTTGCGCTGCCTGCGTTTCCATGTATGTGGACCGTTCCTGGGCCTCCTTCATCAGCCGCCGAGCGTTGATGTTTCGCTCAAGAATCTGCATTGTTGTCGCCAGAACAGGTATCAGCGCATCGAGCAACTCGGTTTCGCGCTCGCTGATGGGTTGGAAAGATGCCAGTTCCATCATGCCGAGGAGCTGGTCGGACTGCATGATAGGCAATACCGAAACGACTCTGGGTGTTGCTTCTCCCAGCGCCGAGCCGATCTTGACGTAATCCTCCGGCGGATTGGTAAACGTGATGGGTTGTTTCTCCATCGCACTTTGACCGAACAATCCTTCGCCAATCGCCAATTTCAGATTGAGATTCTTGCGCTCGCGCCAGCCATTGCTGCCTAACAGTCTCAATTCATTTTCCTCATGGAGGTATAAAACGCCAAGACCAACTCCCAGCAAAAGGCAAGCTGCGGACATGAATTCTCGCGCCAGGCCGCTATAGTCATCCGCATGCTGCAGTCGGGAGGAAATCTCCGCCACATTCGTCTTGATCCACCGCTGGTTATCCATGTTGCGGCATACATTTTGTAGTACTTTGATAGCGCGAGCCATGATTCCGATTTCATTGTGATAGTCAGCATGAGGGATGGTGTCGTCGAGCCTTCCAGCAGCCAGTCCTTCGACTGAATTGCGCAGCCTGTCGTTCGGTCGCTTGATGGATGCGCCCATAATCAACCCGGCGATGCCTCCAAATGCCAGTCCCGCCAACATCAAAATCAACGTAATATTGCGGTTTTTCTCGCTCGAATCCGCCAGTGCCTGCGCCATTTTACGCGCCTTCTTCCTTGACTTAGAAGGTACATATTATATTTGTAAGATGAACACTAATGGGGGAAACTTACGAACCCCTGCGCCGGTATAGCCTGTGATAATGGTCTATCGGCGTGAACAAGGTATTGCCGAGCAGTCCGATATTTTCCGATTGCCCTATGAAAAGCAACCCATTCGGCAATAATGCCTGGTGGAACTTTTTGAACAGTTGATCCTGCAAATTGCTCTTCATGTAGATGAGCAGGTTGCGGCAACTGATGACATTCAGATTTTCCGGTGCCTTTGCGCTCGTTACGTCCCCTTTAATGAACTTGCAGACGGCGCGTATGGGCTGGGATACGTGATAATGCTGACTCTTGTACTCAAAATAGCCTTTCAGGATTTTTGGGTCAGTTTCCTTGAACGCGGTTTGACGATAGGCCCCGTCCTGGGCGGATGCCAGCGCCTCGGGGTTGAGATCGCTGCCGATGATGCTGATGTTGAAATTCGTGAAGTTTTCACCAAGTATTTCGGCAAGCATGATGGCGAAGGTGTAGCACTCTTCTCCCGAGGCGCAGCCCGGCGTCCAGATTCGGATGGAGTCGCCTGTTTTTTTTTGCCTAACCAGTTCGGTCAGATATTTTCTGACTACGGCAAACGCTCCGCTGTCACGAAAGAAGGACGATAAAGACACCAGAAAAAGACGCTGGAGGATGTTCAACTCACGCGGATTCTGCTTAGTGTAAAGCAGGCATTGTTCGCCGGACTCAATCTTCAACGTAGCCAGCCGCCGGTCTAATCTGCGCTGCAGGATTTCTTCTTTATAACTTGTGAAGTCCACTCCAGTCACGTCAAATACGCGTTGCAGAAGTGTGGTCAGATACGGATTTGGTGGAGCGGTGGAGGCTAATGCCGCAGGTTGTAATACTGCGGCCAGAACTGATTGAATAGGTGGAAACATGCCAGTTAGACGCTGGGCTATACCCTCAATATCCATCTCCGTATCCGCCGCGCCGGCTCGCATCACGGCTAATGGCATGCCGGAATATCGGGCCGACTGTGGTGTCTGCACGATAGTTCTTCCCCCGCAGGCTTTGATTGCCCGGCACCCGGCGGCTGGGGTGATGAAAATAATGCTCATACAGCCTCACCTACTTGATCCCACTTTTGTTCCGTTTTCTTTTCATCGCTAAAAGCTTTTTTTCTCTTAGCCTGAACAGATTCTCCGAGCATTTCTCTGCACCACTTAAGAACATCTTTTGTGCGTACTGTCTCTATGGCATTCTGGACAATGTCCCGTGTGTTTTTGGCCACCATTGCAGCAATACTTAGAATAAGCCCCGTGAAACCGTTGGTAGACTGACTTTTTTCCAAATATTTCAGTTTCCCAAAAATTGATTCAATAACTTCGCTGCTTCCAGGTAGCCTTTCATTATGCTTGGCTTTTAATGATTCCGCATCAACAAAGGATAGAAGCTCCGAGCATATCCGGTTGCTTTGCTCTGTTTGTACAAGAGGCTTCAGTATTTTACTTAATTCAAGATCGCAGCCCCTACAGATCCCTTTATTTCGCACAAAACTCTCTGTTTCTCCCGTAATGCTGAGAATTGCTTCCCATTCACCAAGTTGCTTGCGATATCCCATAAGCCAGCCCAGCTTCTGCTCAAGCACTTCCGGATCAATCCCTGCCTCCGGTTCTCTGTCAAGATAGCTGAGTGTTTTTGACCCCCAACTGACGAGAACATCTATGTTCATGTAGCGTGATTTTGACCGTTGATTCGGCGGACATAGAAATGCCAGATTGGTCTGCCGCACTTTGTTAGCCGTTTGAGAACTCAATTGGCTAAAGTTCAGCCATTCTTCATTATCTTTGAACTCCCGCTTGAGAATTGCAGCCGTTTTATGCTTTATGTCATAGATGCTGCAGGTTTCGGGATGATTTTGACAGAACTTATTCACCCCTGCAATAAGATCGCTTCCATGATCACCTAAAATCTCTCTGGGCACTCCTGTTATTGCCGTGGCTTCTTCGAGTTGTTGCCAAACAACATCTCCGTCGGACTTTTTCACCGGCAGAAGCACAATTGGCTCCACATCTTCATGTCTGATACATTGTCCAGGTGCTGGCAAACAACTAAGACGAACACCAAGAATTACAAAACATTTTTCAACACCTATCTGGATGGTGTGATCAACGATCCATACCCAGTCCGCGGCTTTTTCCTTGGGTTTTGTCAGTTTGTAGTATCCCAATCGAAGCAGCCAAAGACGACCACATGTCCATGAAGGTGAGCCTTCATCAATTGCAAAGAATTCGAGTACCATCTGGATCACACGACTTGAGCATCGCAGACCTGCTGATGCATATAAGACCAGTGACAGGTACAAAAAAATATGCCCGATGCTGTAACTGTG
>CAIMCT010000206.1 GCA_903839535.1 uncultured Desulfobacteraceae bacterium | reverse complement strand
TTCTTCCGCTTTCTTGAAACTGTAATCAGGCAAAAAGGCGGTTTTCTTCTGAAGCGCTCCAAGCAGTGAATGGAGTCCCTTCTCTGGGGCTTCGAGTTCCGCCTTGCCGGAAACGTGAAACATTGACCACTCGAGTCCATCCGGATTGCCCGAAGCAAACCAGGACAGAACGCCTCCAGTGATGACTGTAACCACAAGCAGCCCTGCAAGAACATTCTTGAGGGTGAGATGCTCCACCGGCTTTGAGGCGGCAACCATTGCCAGTATCTCGGGGCGTGCCTTCCAAACAAAAGACACCACGGCGGCGGTGACAAACCCCTCAACGATGCCTATAGCCAGGTGAATGGGCTGCATCAAGAGTACAAAAGTACCGAAGGGCAGTTCCGAGATGCCTGAGAACAGGGTTTCCAGAACGACTCCAAAGGCGCCCATTTGCAGTCCTAAAATTGATGCCGCCATGGCACCAGCAAAAATGTACCGTTGAGTTGGTTTCTCACCGGCAATCTTTTTATAGATGAAAGGGTAAGCGATGAAGCAAGGGAAAAAACCGAGGTTGAATATGTTACACCCCAGAGCCAGAAGACCACCATCGGCAAAAAATAAAGCCTGAACCGTGAGGACGGAAGCCATGGTGAGAAAGGCGGCGTAGGGTCCCAGCAATATGGCGAGGATCATGCCTCCCCCGAGGTGGCCGCTCGATCCCGTAGCCGGAATCGTGAAGTTGATCATCTGGGCCGCGAATATAAACGCCCCCAGCACCCCCATGAGGGGCACTTTGTTGTCATCGTTGTTTTCTTTGAGCTTTTTTGCGCTATATGCAATGAGGCCCGCAGTAGCCGCCCACATCGTACCGCCCACAACCGGAGAAATCAGTGCGTCTGCCATGTGCATGGAAAAATCCTTCCTCCGGAGGCATACAGCCATCCGGTTACTTAAAGGTTGCAATAAAATCCATCACCGAGAACAATTTCTGGATGATATACTGCCAACTGTCACAATCTGCACTTTTGGACCCCCACCCCAACCCTCCCCCGCTGGGAGAGGGAGCATAAGGAAAGTGCAGATTATGCCCGTTTGCAGTATACTTTACCCGCCCTGAAAACTCATAAGGAGTGGGATCTCAAAAACAAAAAAGGCCAGACAATGCTTATAAAAGCACTGTTCTGGCCTTCTTAACCGGATTATAATATATTAGGTACTATTTTTCTTCTTGAATCAAGGACTTCTTGCCCTTTAGCTTCAGCCTATCTACATAAAAAGCCTTTCCGTGTCAACTTTTTTTTGCATCCATCATGATTGGTTGGGAACTATAATAAGTTGAGATGGTCAGAAATGTGCGAGGACGGTTCGCAGATGGTCCAGCCACACCTCAACGATTTCCGGATAATCGGCAGTTCCCTTTAAAATGCTTTCGCAAGAGTAGCCGGATCGGGTCAGGATGGATTTCCAGCTCTCCGGTTCATCCCCGGCCATGTCGTTTTTGGCGTGATCACCGGCAACGGACATCAGCGGCACCAAGTAGACTTTTTTGATTTTAAGCTGTTTCAGCCTGGGCAGCAGGGTTTCGATCATCAACTTGCCTTCCACGTTTCCCACAAAGGCCCGCGAGTCGATTTCCTGAAACACCTGATTCATGGCCAGATACAGAGCATCCGCGGGGTGGCACCCGGTGCCATGCCCCATGAAGATAACGGCATCCGCTGGCTTTCGGCCCGGAATGTTTTTCATCAGGGTTCCGGCCACGGTCTCCATGTCTTTGGCTGATGACAACAGGGGCCGCGCCACCAGAATTTTCTCGAACCCTCCGGCCATCTGGCCGAAGAGCTGAGCGTTCTGGTAGAGTTCGTGGAATTCCTCACCCGGAATCGTGTGCAGGGAGAGTACCGCCACATGGGTGTAACCATCGCTCATGAGTTTCGACATCGCCATTTCCGGGGAATCCAGAAACTTGCCTTCTTTGGCAAGCTTGGCACGAATCATCTTTGAGGTATATGCCCAGCGTATTTCCATACCGGAGAACGCTTTTCGGGTTTGTTCATCGATCCGGTCAAATACCTTTCCAGCTTCCGGATCACTTGTGCCAAAAGTAACGAGCATAATCGCCTTTTTCTCCGTTTTTTTCTCTCCGTGTGCGGCGAACCCGTTCAAAGAACACCAAAGCAACGTGATCATGACCAACAACGACAGCATGTGTTTGGTAAGCTTCATTTCTTTTTCTCCTTTTATTTTTGGTTATTACAACAAAAAATCCCCGAATCGAAGCCATCTCGATCCGGGGATATCCCTTCTTATCCATCGGAATGCATGCGCCGGGCTTTGTCCGAAAGCGTACGGCGCATCGTTCAGGCAGGTCTTCTGACTCCCGGATCATTCGACCTCCAGCGCCTTCCCGATCCAAGTATTGCAATCAGTGGCATAAATGCTGCTGTCGTCCCCGGTTACAGCGGCGGGCCCGTCCCCGATTCTCACGGGGTTCCCTCTTAAGCTCTTTTCAGAGCACCTGAACGGTGATTAAATTATCATAAATTTTTGAACAAAAAAATCCCGGACCGATTCAAGATCGATCCGGGATGCCCTGTTTATCTCACGGAATCTAAAAAGCCTTTTCCTGTCCACGGGAAACAGACTGATAACTGTATAGGCAGGTCTTCTGACTTCCGGTTCACCCTAATGGCAGCGCCTTCCCGATCCATGGATTGCAATCAGTGGCTTTAATGCTGCGTTCGTCCCCGGTTACAGCGGCGGGCCCGCCCCCGATTCTCACGGGGTTCCCTCTTAAGCTCATTTTCTGAGCATCTGTACGGTGCCTAAAAAACCACAGGCAAATGGTAATGTCAAGAAAATAAGTTAATAACTGACATTTCGCACTTAAATTCGAGGGATGTGGACAGATCTGCGAGGCGCTCCTTGATGCCTTGCAGGAGGTGTCCGTCGCAGGAAATGGTTCCATTGTAATCCAGGATCAGATGTGAGATGTTCAGAATTCCATGACCCGGGATTTTGATTTCAAGCATGATTTCATATCCTCAGTTGCGATTTAAAAAGCGGCTTCCATGAGCTGCTGAAAGATTTCGGTGTCTTTTAGATGTTGCCCGGCCATTTCCTGAACCAGTTGTCCTTCCTTTAGAACGCAAACCCTGTCCGCTATCCGCCTTGTTTGGCTCAGACTGTGAGAAACGGCCAGAATGGTGTAGCGTTCCTTGAGCCTTGACAGAAGTGCTTCGATGCTGCTTGCTGCCCTGAAATCAAGGGAGGCTGTCGGCTCGTCCAGTAGAAGCACCTGCGGCTCCAAAGCCAGAACCCGCGCCAGGCAGAGGCGTTGCTGCTGCCCGTCGGAGAGCGTTGGTGCCGGTTCCCCGAGCCTGTCTTTCACCTCGCTCCACAGAGATACTTCCCGGAGCGCCCACTCCACCCGCTCGGACAGAACTGCGCCGGATAGACCCAGAGTCACCCTAAGGGGCATGGCGAGGTTTTTTTCGATGGAGAAAGGCTATACCACTGCGGGTGTCTGGAAAACCATCCCCACACGCCTTCGCAGCTCCGAAAACGGGAAAGAATCCGGATAGTCGCCTACGGTCCGGTCATGATGCCTGATGCGCACGGTTCCTTCGGTCCGACAGTCCGGATAAAACGCGTTCAAACGGTTGATGGATCTGAGCAATGTCGATTTTCCCGATCCCGAAGGGCCCACCAATACGGTCAGTTGACCGGGCCAAAGGGAAAGCGTGATATCTTTGAGTACGATCTTTTCCAAAAACCGTACCCATAAATTTTCGATGCGGACCGTTGGCTCATTTCCGGATGTCATCTGATTTGCCATCGCTTTTCGGCGCGCCGCTGCAGGAAAAAGGCCGCAAGGAAAAGCAGCCCAGTAATGAATAACAGAACAAGGGCCGTTCCAAATCCCTGCTCCAGCTCGTTTGCATTCCGGTGTTCCGCGACCAGATAGTAGATGCGAAAAGGCAGGGCCTCGAATTTATCCCACAGGTTGCGGGGAATTCCCGCATGCGCCACCACGCCTGTGAGCAAAATAACGGCCGTATCTTCCGAGGCGCGCCCTATGGCAAGAATGATGCCGCTGAATATGCCTCGGCTGGCGATGGGAAGCAGAACATGCCGGATATTTTGCCATTTGCTGAGCCCGACACCGGGACCGAGCAGACGCAGATGATCGGGGATGCCTTCAATGGCAGCCTAGGTTGTGTGGATCAGGTAAGGTAAAATGAGCAGGGCGATGCAGAAAGCGGCCAGGAACAGGCTGGTTTGAGCCTTGGGGGCCAAGGTTCTCCGAGCCAAAAGGATCATGAGGGAAATGAGAGTATCACCAATGGCCCTTCCAAAGCCAAGAACGGCGGCGGCAGTCAGGCCTCTGGAGGCAGCGGGCAGCAACACATATCGCATTTGCTGGATGGGAGTAAACCCCATGGCTTCCGCCGTCAGCCGAAGGAGCGGATCGAGCTGCTCCAGTCGGGCGTGAAAGACGAGAACGATGGTGGGCAGGATAAGCACACTCAGCGTCAGGGCGGCGGTCAGCAGTGAAAAGCCCGATCCGGCCTCAAGCCATTCCCGCAGAAGTGGAACGAGCACAAACACCGATACAAAACCGATGATGACAGTCGGAATGCTCGTCATGAAATGGATCAGCGCCAGCAGAAAGCGTGAGAAAAACCCCCGCGAAAGGACATGAACCAGCGTGCAAATGCCGATGGCAGGAGATCGGCGGTAAGAACATCGGTCAACTGGTTTTTGTAGTCAAGGTAACACGGGGCCGTGCGGATCCTGGGCCTTTCCAGATCGATACTCAGCTCCCGAACAATCTGGCCTTTTTGCGCGGACATCACCAGAACCCTGTCGCTCAGGTAAATAGCCTCTTCTATACTGCGAACTGGCATAATCTGCGCTTTTCATAAACTCCCTCTCCCAGCGGGGGAGGGTTGGGGTGGGGGATCAAAAACGTAAAATTATGCCAGTTCGCAGTATATATCGTGAGTCACCATTATCACCGTGGTCCGATTCTTCATCCAGAGCGCTTCCAGTTCTTCCTGAAGAATCTGCCGCATCTGGTGATCCACGGCGCCCAGGGGTTCATCCATCAACAGAACCTGAGGATCGCCGGCAAGCGCCCTGAGAACGGCTGTCCGCTGTTTCATGCCGCCGGATATCTGGCTGGGATAGAGATGTTCACTGTCTTCGAGTTGCGCCATTGAAAGAAGTTTTTGAAGGCGTTCGGTCTGGTCCGGACGCGGTATTTTCATCTGTTTCATCGGAAACAGAATATTTTCGCGTACCGTCATCCAGGGAAACAGAGCAAACTCCTGAAACACGAAACCCCGATCCGGACCGGGCCTTGAAACGATGCCGCCATTCAGTCGTATTTCTCCGGCAGTGGACTCCTGAAATCCGGCGATGATGGTCAAGAGCGTACTTTTCCCGCACCCGGAAGGGCCTACCAGGGATACGAACTGGCCGCTTTCAACAGCAAAAGAAACATCCCTGAGAATGGTTTTTGAAGCGCTGTTATTCTGAAACGTCTTTCGAATATGCGTTACGGTTAAATTCATCTCTCCGTCAATTGACAAAACGCCAGCGAGTGATCCTTCTTTCGAGCAAGAGAATCATGTAATCAATGACATAACCAACGATCGCAGCAAGAAACATCAATGCGATCAGCAGCGGTGTTTCCATCATCGTCTGCGCCTGAACCATGGAGTAACCGAACCCGGCACTCGTTGCGACTTGAACATTGAGTATAAAGTCTTTGAATATTGTCACCTTGTTTATAACAAATATGAATTTGCTTAATAGTTTTTGTTAATATATCCTTCAGTTAAACACTCACTATTTGATCAAAGCGGATCGCAGCGTGATCTGACAAAAATCATAACCATTGTGCCTTTTATCAATATTTAATGCGGAAGTTGAGGAGACCATCATGAGTGAAGATTACCGTGGTATGTGGAAGGATCTGGGGCTTGACCTGGCAGGCCATGACGCCCTGCTGGGCGTTTTAAGCGGTGCCTATCGGGACATATTTCTTTCACAAAAAAATCGGCCGGAGGGAATGGGCTATTTTGATTTTGTAATGAGCGAAGTTCACGGGTTGCGGATACGGGAGCTCCTGGATGAAAAAAAAACCGGCCGTAAAATCATCGGGTCGTATTGTGTCTTTGTTCCAGAGGAAATCGTTCTGGCAGCCAACGCCACCCTGGTAGGGCTGTGTTCCGGAGCGGATTTCGCCATGTCGGAAGTGGAAAAACTCCTGCCCCGCAATACTTGCGCCCTGATCAAGTCATCTTTCGGATTTAAACTCGGCAAGGTCTGTCCCTATCTGGAAAGCGCGGATATGATTGTGGGTGAGAATACCTGCGACGGCAAGAAAAAAGCATACGAATCGTTGGGACATCTGGTGAATAATCTTTTTGTGATGGATCTGCCACAGGTCAAATCCGAACAGGGCCGGGCGCTTTTAAAGTCTGAATACCAGCGGTTCAGGACCGCGGTTGAAGCCCTCACCGGAGTCGTGATTACAGTCGAATCGCTGATGCTGGCTATTCAGACGGTCAATGCCAAACGTGCCGCCATCCATCGCCTGTATTCCCTGCGAAAAGCCGACCCTGCGCCCATATCCGGTCTGGATGCACTATTGGCCAATCAGGTTTTCTTTTATGACAATCCTGCGCGGTTTACGGATTCCGTGAACAAAATCTGTGATGAACTGGAAAAACGCATTGCCGAAAAAAATGGCGTTTTCCCGGAGAAAACGCCCCGGATTCTCATCTCCGGTTGTCCCCAGGCCGTACCCAACTGGAAACTGCCGTTTATCGTGGAAACCTCGGGTGCAGTGATCGTGGGTGAAGAGTCCTGCGTAGAAGAACGCGGTACCCGCAATCTGACGGATGCATCCGGCAAAACAGTCGATGAAATGATGGAAGCCATTGTGGATCGCTATTACCAGGTGGATTGCGCCATATTTACGCCGAATCCGCAGCGGCTGGAGCATATTCAGGAAATGGCTGCCGCATACAAAGCCGACGGTGTGATTCATTATGGCCTGCAGTTCTGCCAGCCCTACCTCATGGAATCCATTCCCGTTGAAAAGGCCCTGGAGGAAAAAAATATCCCCACACTGCGCATTGAAACCGACTACAGCATGGAAGATGTCGGCCAGTTAAAAACCCGGATTGAAGCCTTTGTCGAGCAACTGCGATAGACTTTCAGGAGTTTTTCGATGCGAAAACGTTTTGCAGGAATCGATATCGGGTCACGTTCCATCGAACTGGTGGTGGTGGATGATTCGGGAAAAATCGTGATTAGTCTTCAGACAGACACCGGCTTTGATCCCATGACGGCGGCCAAAGACCTGATCCATGGTGTGGTTTATGATTGCATCATGGCCACGGGTTACGGCCGGAATCTGTTTGAGATTTCATTTGATACGCTGACTGTTACGGAAATTAAAGCCCACGCCATCGGAGCGCGGGCTTTTTTCCCCAATGTTCAGGCGGTGCTGGATATCGGCGGCCAGGACAGTAAGGCCATCAGTCTGTTTGAATCAGGCAAGGTGAAAAAATTTGAAATGAACGACCGGTGTGCCGCCGGTACCGGAAAATTTCTGGAAATTATGGCCAAAACCCTGGGGTTTGACATCGAGACCTTTGGCAGGGAAGCGCTCCTGGCGGAAAAAGATCTCGCTATTTCCAGTATGTGTACGGTATTTGCCGAGTCCGAAGTCACCTCACTGATCGCCAAGGGACAAAACCGCCGGGAAATCGCCCGCGGCCTTCACACCAGCGTCATTCAGCGAGCTGCCGGCATGATCAACAGGGTGTCTTCCACCGGCGATATCGTCTTTACAGGAGGTGTGGCCCAAAACCCCTGTATGCAGCGTTTCCTGGCGGAAACATTGGGCAGAAATGTTCTGGTACCCGAAGATCCCCAACTGGTCGGGGCTCTGGGCGCGGCGCTTCTGGCCAGGGAAATCCCGTAAAAATTCAGTGGAAAGTGAGACATGCCGGTGGATTGTCCTGTCCGTTTGCCGGATAAAAAGGAGTTTTTTCATGAAAAAAATTGATGCCCGGGGATTGGCCTGTCCAGCTCCGGTACTTCATACCAAGGCGGCGCTGCAGGAAGAAAAACCCGGTAGCATATCCGTGATTGTCGATAACGCGGCCTCTCAGCAGAATGTTCAGCGGTTTCTGGAGTCGCAGGGATTTGCTACCAGTCTTGAACAAACTGGAGCCGACTATCGGGTCATCGGAACGCTTGGCATCGAGCCCGTGGATCATTCCCAGGAGCCTGCCGCACCGGAAGCCGGATCCAGTAAGATCATGGTGTTGTGTACTACGGACCGGATGGGTTTCGGTGATGATGAACTGGGCCTGAAATTGATGCTCAGTTTCCTGCGCACGCTGAAGGAAATGGGCTCGGATTTGTGGCGGCTGGTATTTGTCAACAATGGTGTCAAACTGACGATCGACAGCTCGGAAGTGCTTGAGGAATTAAAGGGCTATGAAAATGGGGGTCTGAAGATTCTGGTGTGCGGCACATGTTTGAACCATTTTAGACTGCTGGAAAGAAAACAGGTCGGCGAAACCACCAATATGCTGGATATTGTCACCGCCATGCAGTTGGCCAACAAGGTCATTTCGCTTTAGGTGATTTCCAACAAAGAATACCCCGATATATTTGGCTCGTTTAGCCCCAAAGGGGCGTATTATGTCAGCCCAGGGCATCGCCATGGGTTGGCATACAACCATATATTGAGCCCTGAAGGGGCGACCTAACTGGGCCACTTGAACAGATACAACAAACGGTATGAGTGGGATTTAGGCCGCCCCTTCAGGGCTGAAAATTAAAAAATAACACCGCGTACC
>CAIMCT010000205.1 GCA_903839535.1 uncultured Desulfobacteraceae bacterium | reverse complement strand
GGTGTTGGTGTTGGTGTTGGTGTTGGTGTTGGTGTTGGTGTTGGTGTTGGTGTTGGTGTTGGTGTTGGTGTTGGTGTTGGTGTTGGTGTTGGTGTTGGTGTTGGTGTTGGTGTTGGTGTTGGTGTTGGCGTATCACCTACTTTTATTTTCGTCTGCTTTGTGTTTTTGGTTCCGCCTGAGCCAGTGACTGTCAGACTCACGTCATAATCGCCACTTTTTTCATATTTGTGTGATGGGTTTTGTAGGGTACTCTTCTGTGTCCTATCTCCAAAATCCCATGCCCACGCTGTTATGCCAACACCTGTTGACTTATCTGTAAACTGAATATTTAAGGGGTTCTCGCCAGTAGCTGCTGATGTAAAATCAGCATTTATTGTTACTTTTATCAGCTTCTGCTTCAAAACAGTTTTTGCGCCGCCTGGAAAAGTGACTGTCAGACGCACATCATAATCACCATCTACAGCATAAATGTGTGACGGAGATTGTTGATCACTCTTCTGTCCATCTCCAAAATCCCATGCCCACTCTTTTGGCCAATTTGGCCAATCTTTTATTTCCCAAATAGGATATGATTTATCGGTAAACTGAACAGTTAGTGGACAGAAACCGCTGATAATGTCTGTTGTAAAATCAGCAGCACCAACTGTTATCTGCTTATCAGTTGCGCCCTTAACTTTATCCGTTAAACTCACATTATATACACCATCTTTCTTATATTCGTGTGATGGGTTTTGTAGGGAACTCTTCGGTGTACTATCTCCAAAATCCCATTCCCAACCATTTATACAACCTACACAGTCAGACGGACGGCAGCAGATGTTGATGCCGTTAGCCTTAGCCAGATAGGATCCCTGATCACAGACACAGCCAGGCGGATCGCAGGAACTTTTTGTTATAGGTGGGGGTGTATAATAACCTGTAGATAAATCGTGAAATTGAACTGTTACTGGAGCTTTTCCTACATCAGATGGTGTTGTATAAAAAAGAGCATTATCAGGCACTGACACCGTTTGACCACATTCAAGCGGAAAAAGCAGCTCAGGTTTTTGCTGTTGCAGTATTAGTTTTCCCATTTCGTCATAGTTGTAAGGGTCACTATTGCGCCATGTCTCCCAATCCTGATTGTTGTACCACTCTAAAAACTGACTCGTATCCACAGTAGTGTAAAATACATTGTTTAAAACACCACCTACCCTTGATTGGATAATAACATATAACCACCCACCGTCATTGATATTTAATCCGTAATCATTTATTAACCAAAGGGAGCCTGGCGCACTTCTAATAATACAATCATTTGATTTTAATTGCGAAATAGAAGCCGGCTCTGCAGAAATCCGATTGAATGCAGCATCAGCAGTATCCGGAGGGTCATAAACCTTATCATAAATCGCCTTGAGATAACCGGTATAATCTTTCTCAGGAGGTTGCTGATATCGTGCAATAGCCAACACCGTACATGGCACGGAAGTATACAATCTCAAAAAAACTCTTTTTGTCCCTGGTGGCACGTAAACCTTAAACGAGTAATACTCCATTGAGACTTGTGTACCCAGATTGACTTCCGTTAATTGAGAACAGCAATTCGAATCCGTTAGTCTTTGGCAGCATAAAATAGGATCATTCAAATCAGACATGTATTGATAACCGTACCGCTTTTGAGAAAATTCGTTACGATTACCATTATCATCTACTACGAAACCATACTTTGCTCCAGCTTGATATAAAGAATAAAAATTAGATTCCGGCTGTATCTCAGAGTAACATTTACCTGTTATACCTATCAGTTGAAAGGAGACAGATATAATTAACAACAAGAACAGATACCGTTGTTTTTGCAAATTCATAATTTCCTCCTCTACAATAAGTATTATTGTCTCAGGTTGAGAATTACAACACTATTTATTTTCATTATACGCATAATGATATTTGTCAACTAACAGCTAACTGTTTTAATGATCGACAACTGGGGACGTTTCATTGTTGAACACACAAAGCAGTTAACTGTTCGTCCGGTGGGGCTCTTTGTGGGTCCATTTCCGGTCTTGCGTTCAATTTATCACGTTGTAATTCTGTATCTACCGAAATCTGTTCCCATTTACACTGTACCTTTGTGACTTCACCGAGGATTAGCAACATTTACGATTGGTGAAAACATGGTACATGCTATAGTGTCATTTTGGATTTTTCTAATCGCTTTCACTCAATGTTCAAGTTTTTTGCATTGGCTAACTATCCATAAAAGTCAATATTTGGTATCGTAATTCAACAAGCTACAAAAACCTGAACATCAAGTTTCAATAAAAAAATGTGGGTTCGCAATAACACTTATTGCAAACCCACATTTCAACACAGCTTGATAAATTGTTTAAATAAAGTTAATTAGGCAGATTGTTGGTATATGTGTAATCAGTAAGCACATCTGTAGGACCACCCGGAATTACGTCACCAATAACTGTACTATCTGTCCATGCAGGATAACCTGCTTCGAAAACGCCATTAGCACCAAAAATCAAATAAGTACAAATTACTGGGGCACCAGTATATCTTAAAAGCGACCCGTTGAGGGTGGTAGAAGCGGTAGTATAGCGCGACCACAATGTCATATCAGGGGTCCCACTTGTCTTCTCAAAATTATAATTGGCCCACCCTTCTGGATATGGAAAATAATCAACCAACTTGTTATCTTTATCTTTTTCCTGAATTGAAGAATAAACCATATTTACTTCGTAAGGTAAATAGGTTCTGTTAAATGTGGATGGCGAAACCGCTGCGAAAGTCATAGGCTTCCTGGTCTCACTGCGATCAAAAATATCAGCAAAATATTCCACCCTGCTTCCGTCCGGAGTATTAGTCCTGAAGAACGGACTGAAAATATATCCTATATCAGTATTTTTTGATGGGAACGAAAAGAAGTGGACGGAATATGATTTACCAGCATCCTTAATAACCGGCATCGCTACAAAGTCTTTAGCAAGAACAGCCTCAATTTCCGCAGGCGAATTGTTAGTTCCAGAACCAAACCAAGTAGTATCCCGAGTGTTAAGCATTTCCAAATTACGATAGTTAGCAAGCGTTGTAGCATTTAAAATCGTACTCAGCCCACCCAATGGAAACCTAACTTCCATTTTTCCAGAAAGCACATCACGTGTTGGTGGTTTTGTAAGAACGTTGTACGTACCATACTGTGCGAGAACTCTGTCTTTGGATACAGGGGATCCGATTGCAAATGCGGCTGACTCAATGACATCCACATACCCGAACCCTGAGTTAAAATTCGGGAAATTCTGGAGCGGGGCCATAAAAGTAGAAGTCGCAGTTACAAACCCAGTCGCCGCTGTATTCAACACACTGTCATCATCACTGAACATGACATATCTTTGAGTAGCGGCATCATATCTCAGCGTTCCAGTCCATACATCAGCGGGAGAGAGATAAATTAGAAAGTCAAGCAGTTCTTTGCTATTGAAAGATTCCCTAACAACTAATTTCGCCACCACGGAAAAAACCTGATCAGTGTTTGTTACAGTCAACTTAGTTTCCCATCCACTGCCATCTGCAATATACCATGGGAAAAGCAACACATCACCCTTACCATTTGGAGCAATTTTGACGTGATCGGTATAGGAAGCAGCCAGCGCCATCGTACCAGTAAGTCCCATTACTACCATAAATAATACCAAAGACTTAATAAATCGTTTCATTTTTTTCCTCCTTAAAAGTTATCACCCTTTGTAGACATTCTTCATCTAAAATCCTTTTTATAAATCTTACCTCATTATTCGCTTACACACCCCCCTTCAGTTCTATTTCTTCACGCCATTCACAAGATACTGCATTCACATAACAACTCATAGATTAAAAAACAGCGGATCATAGAGGAGATGAAACCATTCATCATCTACCCTCACCCACCGATCCTTTATTGACGACTCTGCTACCTCTCCGTCTATGGATTGAAGAAAAAGAACACCATAGACATTAACCAAAAAATCGGTTTCCTTTTCGACATCAAAGATTTTTATCTTCAGGAGTTTGTTTTTTTTCGCATTCTGAACATAACCATTGTACTTCTGAGGCTGAATCATTTCCACAAAATGCGGACTTTCCATTTTAAAATTTGCTTCAGCATTGCCTGTAAAACGGTTACACCAGTATTCATTGAATCTCTTCTGTAAATTCGGATCTGCCCAGATTGCACTGTCGATCTTATCCGAATAAACTATTGCGATTGATTTATTACCAAAAGCACCGCACCCGGCACCCATGCCAACCACAATAACAAATAACAACATCGCAATTGCACACAGATTTTTTCTTTTTATCATTACAAACATCCATAAATCAATCGTTAATTTTTATATGATATTTTGAAATCAATCCATCTAACGATTGATCAATAATCGCCTGCTTCTTTGCCTCAACAATAATCTGCCTTATTTCGCTTTTCAGTTTCTCATCCAGTGATTTTGACGTATATTTTTCCGGATGGGAACGGTAATAGGACACCACAGCCGCTTCTGGAATTTTATATTCTTCCAAAAGTTTTTTAATATATTCGGTGGTAAGCTGCAGTTTTACTTCAATTTTCTTTTGATCATCCATCGACGCATCAAGGTT
>CAIMCT010000204.1 GCA_903839535.1 uncultured Desulfobacteraceae bacterium | reverse complement strand
CATACTGAAATGATGATCAAGGCCATTTGGTCTCATCAAAAAAAGTGTCAACTATACTGCCAACTGTCACAATCTGCACTTTTGGACCCCCACCCCAACCCTCCCCCGCTGGGAGAGGGTTGGGGTGGGGGTCCAAAAGTGCAGATTGTGACAGTTGGCAGTATAGATAACAATTCCTCCCTTTTTCAAAGGGGGGAAAATCTGTTTTCACGCTGAAAAAATGAAAAAGCCCGCTCGTAATCGGCTTCCCGATCCACGCTGGTAAATGGCGGATAATAGGTTTGGGTGACAGTCTGAAGGCCGTCGTCGATTGGCCAGGAAACGGTGAGCGGGCTGTGGCTGTCCCAGTTGGCGCGGGTATCCCGGAATTCTTTGGCACCGGGGTTTTTGCGGACCGTGTTGGGGATACGCCGACCTTTGGCATCATATTCATCGTTTTTTTCGTAGTGCCGCATTACCGGAAACTGCACCCGGTATAGGGAGATCAGTTCCTCCAACGTCAGCCCGAGGGCCAGCGCAACCAGCACATCGATTTCCAGCAGGGCCTGTCGTCTGGCAAAATCACTGCGAAGGGGCGTTTTCCAGTCCCATACATCCGGGTTCAGTTTCTGCCAGGGAAGCTCGAATTCATGCACCAGCCGGGGATCGTCAGATGTCCATTGCTCCTTGCAAATCCAGGGTTCAGCCACATCCTGCCAGAGGTCGGCGTAGGCCCGCGTCAGGCAGTTGAGGCGCAGACACCGAGCTATAATGGGATAAGTTGTATTCCCATTGATAAGAGGTAAAATTGACAAAACATCATGTCTACAATGCGTCTTTCCACCCACTTTCATAATGAAATCATAAACAATTGAAAAGGACGCTCCAGTATAAATCGCCAAGTTCCGTTGATCGGTAAAGCTTAAGCTAAAAGCTCCATCAATATGGGTACTTCCCGCGGGCGCTATTGATGAAATAAGGCTTCGCTCAGCAGAAACACCAGTTCTGGTCCGATTAACATGTCTGTAATAACTCATAATCGGCCGAGGCAGGCGTGTCAGATCCACGTCTTTTTCTGCCAATTGTCGGACTTGAAAATCCTCCTGTGTGAGTTTGATACTCTCCAATTTGGTTTCTTCGGGATGGGCGATCATCCAGCTCAGTATTTTGGGGATGTCGCCCTTGGCTTCTGAAAGACAAATGAACCGCCGGGCTGTCCGAGAGCCGGGCCTGTATGGATCGATACCATAGGTCCGGGGCGGTTCACCCAGCAGTATTTTCCATGCTTGTTCCTCTGCTTCATTCCTGATGGGCCAGAATCCCGGCAGGGAGGGCTTGGGCCATTCTGCAATGGCATTATAAAATGCCTCTTTATCACCCTTGTGGTTTCCGGGTCGGTAGGACGCTCGAGGCAGGTAATTCTCGGAAATTTGGGTCAGGTCAATATCATCATAGGCATTGTTATGGTTGCATGCATTGCGGGGTGTTTTATTAAATGGCTTGCCCACATAAAAATGAGGGCCGCTGAGTATCCAGTCATCAGTGCATGACGGTTGAAAACTGGGGTTCTCCAGTCGGGTGATGATACCGTCTCTCTGGGAATTGGATTCATGAAACATTTCTGTCGCAAAATACGCTTCTTTCAGATCCATCAGCCGCAAAGGAGGCAGGGAGAGCTTTTCGATTACCCTTAGGAGCGGCTGACCATGTATCTGGGGAAGCCTTGATTGTAGCGGATTGGTGCTTTTTTCCTCAAATAGCGTGGCAAAGAGCGCCAGTTCTTTAGATGTGATGTTCACGATCCGCAGGGAGTGCGGCCGGATTTCCCATTTTCCGTCTTCAGTTTTGATGCCGGGCAGAGGATCAGATGGCCGGGCATGATTTTGGCTGGCACGCAGGGTCTGGGGTAAAAACAGGTTGGACATGTGCAGAAACTGGACGATATCTCGGGGTTGCCCATAGATATTGATGCTAAATCTGGTTTCATGATGAACATCATCAAACAGCCTGGTTTCGTTACTGAATTGAAAATGCCCGCGTAACCGGGGATAGGCTTCTGAACGCAGTCTGCCTCCAGCAGCGTCATCATAAGGGCCTTCCGGGTGCAGCAACCCAGCGATACCGGTCTCAGCCAGGAGATGCCAGGACCGGACCATAAAATTTTTGTAAAGATTCGTTTGTACGCCGGCCAACTCTGAATAATTGCAGGGGGCATTTAAAAATGCTGCGTGACCTCCGTTTTCAAAAAAAGCTGAACAATAGGTATTGCGTGCAGCCGTGTTTTGCAGAAGGGGAAGACGTAGACTGTTATATTCTGCGCTTTTGCTCTCTCTCACCCCGAGTAAAGGTTCGATTTCCGCAAGCACCAGCGCATCCTGCCAACTGACTTTAATCCATGGCGGGTTTCCGGCAATCAGATCAAACCCGGGATGATCGGGACATGGCCCCAATACCTCTGGGAAAACCAACTCCCAGTGATGAAAATGCTGAGCATCGGAAAGAGTCCGGGTAAGTCCAAACCACGACACGGCATCGGACAGTGCTTGGGTATCCGGGACAGTCTCCCCGGCAGCGTTCACCAGTACATCGATATCAAACCCCAATTGCGCAGAAAGAAAGGGGCGAAGTTCCCTGACCGGTGGCGTGTCCCCCAGAAGAAGACTGGCGGCAGCCAGGAAACTCTCCCGCTGGGGAAGCTCATCCGATCGGTCCAGGGGCCAGAACCACAGGGCACACCAGGTATCCATCAACAGTTTCAGCCGCTGGAAACTGCCGCTGTTGGATTCCAGGTCCTGACGGATTTTTTCCTGGTCTGCCAGAGAGAGTCCGGATGCAAGTGCTTCCGGGCTATCGGTTGGGGTCGGCCATACCGATGCTGTGCATGCGGTTTTCTCCAGAGCCGCCTTTCTCTCTTGGGTGTAGCGTTGCCAGTGCAGGTCCACCAGATCACAGATTGTCAGGGCCAGTTTGATTTCTTGCTGCGACCATTTGGTTTTGACCTGAGTTTTCTGCCACAATTTGACTGTTTCACATGGCAGCGGCCAGAATTGGCGCATAAGGCTGTCCCGGTGGGCCGGGGCCATGTCCGGGTCAAACACCAGAAAATGATATATCTCGTTTGTCTTTCGCGGTTCACCGGGTTTTAGCAGGCAGGGCGTTTCCGAATCCGCACGAAAGTGTTTACCCGCTTTCAGTTGTTTTGCGGTCCATACTTGATGCCTTGCGCCGATCAGAGAGTTGCCGCAGCGAAGGCGCATCCCGAACCAGGGGGTGGCTCCGGGCTTAAACTGATCCGGTTCTCCGTTGGTGCTTTCCTGGATCAGGAGACGATGAATGCTGCCCAGCCAAAGGGACAATGCGCCCAGTTGGACCGCGGTGTCGTTTAAATCCACGCCGTAAGCATTGCGGGTAATGATGTAGTGTTTGACCCGGAGCAGTTCATCCCGGTAACGCGCCGGATCGATGGTTTTTCCGGTCTGTTTCTGCTTCATTTCCAGGTACCGGGCGGCCAGTTGTTCCGCACTCTCGTTGACGAATGTGCCGCTGCCCATGGCCGGTTCACAGACTTTAAGCGCCAGGATGCGGTCGGCATCCGCCGGGCCTAAATCTTTCAGCAGCTCACGCAGGGCTTCTTCCACCAGGCAGCGGGTCAACACTTCCGGCGTATAATAGGAAGCGGACTGCTCGCGATCGATTCCCGAAAGGTGCAGGATAAAGCTGCCTTTTGGATATATGCGCGGCTTGTGACTCAAGTCCTTTTGGTTGACCGGTTCCACTTCGTCTTTATGGAATTCTGTAAGCCGCTCTCGGGGTACAAACCAGGTAGGCGTTTTCTTGTCCTCGAAACTGCTCCCGGCAGGTTTGACCTGAATCATGTCTTCAGGAGCAAACATTCCCCGGTAGGACAGCAGTCCTTCATATACTGCGCCCAGTTGATGAATGCCAAGCTCCGCATAATTCACCCGGCCCGTGCTTTTTGCGGCATCATCCCGGCTGAGGGACAGAAGGCGGACAACCTGCTGCAGACAGCGGTTGGCCAAGACGGGCATTGTCCAGAAGAGGCGTGCTGCCGGGATCAAACAGTGTGGCGGTGAGGGGCTGGATGGAAAATGCCCGGACCTTTCCCCCTTCGGGAATCTGCAACTGTTTGGAGATATGGGCTCCCGGATTGAATCCCTCGTGAATGATCCCAAAAAGTTTTTTCAGGTGGTGCTGAAAATAGAGTCCTTCTTCGGTAGATGGGGTGAGAGGTGCCAGTTCCAGGTCCCGCAGCGCCTCAAGGCTGTATCCATAACGGTAAGCTTCGTCCGACATGGGGAGAATGCCCAGCTCACCCCCCCTGGACTCGGCGTAAAAACAAAAAAGCAGACGATATACAAAAATCAGGGCTTCCCGTCTGAGATCTTCGGCGGTAATCTCTTCGTTCCCGCCCGGCAGATACTCATTTTTCAGCCTGCGAGACACCATGGACAGGTTGCGCCGGCGCCGGTCTTCCACCCACTCGTTTGCCAGAAGATAAATGGCCTCACGGACAGCTTCTTGCAATTTATCCGTGACCCCATGAGCAAAACGGTGGCTCTGTTCCTCAATTCGGTCGTGCAGCACCGCATCGGACTCACCGTTCGGGCAAAGGGTCTCCGTCGATAGAAAAGCCGCTACATGCCCAAATGTGTCTTTTTCTTTTCGGCCAAAGGCATCATCCAGATCAAAGGCCAAATACCGGCCCTGGGAAAACGTCCGCTGATCCAGCAAAAGTACCTGGCTGCCGGCCAGAAACAGCACCCAGCGGGGCGCATCCTCCTCGGTCAGAAGCCTGCCGATGGCCCGGCTCCAGTCTCCGTCGAAAAGTTTGAGATCGGCACTGGTCTGCTGGTGGGCCGCGGGCTGCATTTCAAGAGGATTTTCAGATGGCATGCCGTCTTTGAGACTGGTGTCCGGCAGACAGAACGATGTTTCGCAGATGACCAACCAAGGCTTGCCGTACCGGTTGATACGGCTCATAGTTGGTACATAAGCCGAGCGGCCGGCCACGGGCAGATCCAGCGGCGAAAGTTCAGAATAGCCCAGGGCATCCAGAAGGTGGGCATGCCAGCCGACCAGTTCTTCATCCTGCCATCGCTGATCCGGCTCGTATTCCAGGGCCGAGGCTTTGGCGCTGAAGTAGCGGACCGAAAGAGCCTCAACCCGGCGTGGAGGCGCATTGCGACCCTGCAGGCGCCATCCAGAGATCAGCTCTCTCAAATCCCGTGCAAAGGCGCTGTCCAGGTAATGGGAGCTGTAATATTCACCTACATTGGCGATACTGGTATCGAGCGGCATCAGGCCTTTCCTCCGATTACCAGAAGCAGTTGGGTGGAAGGCTCGCTGGCAGCCCGAAAATGGGTATCCCGCCAGTTTTGTTGGCGGTCCTTCAGATATTCCGCCATTTCATCCAATAACCGGCGATATTGTTGGGCCTTGGGGTGGTTTGGGCCTATCTCATGGATGGCTGCCTCAAGCAGCTCCTGCCGGCGGTTGCGCCAATTGCGAAGGCGTCTTTCTTCATTTTTGAGCAAAGGCTGAAGTTGTTTTTCCCGCTCCCCCAGCAGGTGTTTGAGGTAAAGCAGACTTTCCGCCACCGCAGCATGCATCAGAAGATGGGCGGCCTCCAGGTTGGGAGACTCTCCCGTGTTGGCCAGTTTTTGAAAATTGGCGGCTGCAAGAGCTTCCTCCAGGGGAAGCCTCCGGATCAAGCCTTTTTTGCCGTACGAGACGGCGTGTGCATCCACGATCAGGGATGAGCCGGCCACAGAGCTGACCTGGCCCATGAAGCAAAAGCAGAGCTCACCCGGATCAAAGCGGTCCGTCACTACGAACGGCGCCTCATCACGCTTGACTTCCATGACCAATCTTTCCGTGATCCACTGCTGGATGGGGTGGGCTTCATTGCAAAAAAGCTCCCTGGCCCAGTAGCCCGAGGTATTGCGCGCGGCCTCAATGGCCAGATTGACTCGGTCGGTGTCATCGGTCAGTCGAAATTCTCCGTTTTTGGGCCAGGCTTCCATGGGTATGGCGGTGGCCCCGAAAACCACGTCGGTTTTTGAGCCGGGTGCGCCCAATCGTCTTTTCAGATCTTCCGGAGCTGTCAGCGCGATAAAGCCGCCATGATCTTCTATGGGCGGATAATCGGGGTTCTTTTCCCGCAAAAAGGCATAGCCTTTCAGCAGAAATTCCCGGTCTGAAAAAAGCCGCAACCGTCCTGCCATACTCTGAGATAAGTCAAACCCCTCCCCCCAGCGGGGGGAGTGTTGAGATGTCGAAGGTGTTGACGTTGATTCAGGTGTGGGGGTATCCGCTGCGCCCAGCAGAAAATCCAGATATTCGTCGTTTCCTGCCTGGCTTGCCTCCCTCAGCATGGCCTCCAGCGCGGCGGACTCCGGTGAGGCTTCCGGGGCCTGATGATTCAGTACTGATGAATCATTGGCCAGAATTCCCTGATTGGCGATATAGGCCTCTTCTGCCTCCGGGTCGTAGAGCTGAAGGATGCTTTCCCCGGATTGCCGCAGTCGGTTGATTTCCTCCACCTTTTCAATCAGGCGCTGGAAAATGGCGGAATCTCCCTTTAAAATCCCCTGCTCGGTGTGAACCATGAGATAACGCAATTGCGGCGGGTGTTTCTGTCCGATCCGGTCGATCCGTCCATTTCTCTGAATCAGGGTGATGATGGACCAGGGAAGGTCGTAGTGAATGATGTGGTGGCATTGGTGGTGGAGGTTAATGCCTTCGGAGGCGACTTCTGTGGCGATCAGCAGGCGGACCGATGCGGAGCCTGTACCGAAAGCTTCCACTGTATCCATCAGATGACTGTCCGGCGTGGAGCCATTAATGGCTGCGATGGATTGTCCTGCCTGATCCTCGAAGCGGGCGCTGTACGCTATGTTGAAGTCCCGGGCCAGTGCAGGGGCCATGAATAACTGGGTCCGCGGGGATTCCGTGAACACCAGGACTCTGGGGCTGTCTGCCCGTCCGGTCCAGCCGATATCCCCAAGCGCTTTGACCAGCAGCCGGTAACGGGATGATCTGGTGATATCAAGTTTGTCCAGATGGTTATGAAGGCGCTGGAGGTAGGGCATCTCCGGGCTGTCCGGTTCGTTGGTCCGAAGATGTTGGATGCGTTTTCGGACGGTTACGGCGCAGGCTTCCGGGCTGGACAAAAAGAGTTTATAAAGCACGTACTGAACCATGGGATGCTTCTGCCAACTGCTGGCATTCAAAACAGGCGCGGAGGGCGATGGACAAGGGGCCTCAACTATGGCGTGTTGCCGACATCCATGGTCAGCGCCTTCTGCAACAGTCGCTGATGCCTGCCGGAGTTCACCCAATATTTTATAGATTTCCTCTTCTTCCGGAGAGGCGTTCGCCGTGGTCTGGCTGATGGGAATTACCTGCCGCTCGGTCAGCATCTCCCCGGCATCGGCCCTGGCATCTTCCTTGAATCGCATGAGGATAAAATGCTTGATGTCATCGCGACTGTATTCCCGGAAGGCCGGATCAGGAATCACCGAGGGATCCAGCAGGGAAATCAGTCGGCCGAAGGTTTCCCGTTTGCCGTTGTGGGGTGTGGCCGTGGTAAGCAAAATGCTGTTGGTCCGGCGGGCAAGTTGGCGGGCCAGGCGATAACTGAGGTTTCGCTCCGGAATACTGGCCCCGGCCACATTGTGGGCTTCATCGATGATTACCACATCCCAGTGGGTGTCTTTGAGAAAATGCTCGTACCGGCCGACATTTTTCAGGGTATCCAAGCTGATGATCACCCGATGGTAAACTTCAAAAGGATTTTTGTTTGCCGGGATTCGAAGCCGCAGACGGGCGATGCCGGTGGAGTCCAGACGCACCAAAGGGATGGAAAACCGGTTCCAGAGTTCCGCCTGAAACTGGGTGAGCATCGATTTTTTGGTAAGCACCAGAATCCGGTTGGCCCGGCCCCGCCGCAGAAGCTCGGTGAGAATCATCCCCACCTGGATGGTTTTGCCCAGACCCACAGCATCGGCCAATAACAGCCGGGGACGGAGTTGGTGCAGGGCTCTTCGAACCGTTTCTTTCTGGAACGCCATCGGCCTGAAAACACCCATGCCATTGAAATCCGGTTCGATGCCGACGGCAGGCATCTGCCTGAGCCGGGCGCCCATGAACAGCTTGGAAAGTTGATAGCCGTTGGAGATGTCGGCGACCAGCCGGGTCTGCCGGGGATCCACCGGCGTGATATCATCCAACTGGCTTAAAAAAATAGCCTCATGTCCGCGCACCAGATCGTCGGCCCCAACACAATGAACCTGGTATGCGATGGGCTCATGGCCCGTAATATTCACCCGGGTCACCAGCCATTCAGCATCCCGGCACAATACCCGCATGCCTGGGGCTATGGCTGTTTTTTGGGCAGTAGATTTTTGGGCTTTTGGTTTTGGCGACAGCTTCGGCTTTTCCTGGACCGCCTCTACATCCAGACAAATATCCGCCCTGCCTGCTAATTTAAGACAGGCGTTGACCACCTCTGCATCATCATCAAAGCCAATGGGGGAGTTGAAATCATTCTCGATGTCGTCGGCGATCGTAAAATACCGCATCATCGCCTTGCACCAGGATTGCGCTATCGACGGGATGCTGTCCCATTCCTGCACCAGGATAAGGAACACGCCGACAATCGCTTCAGCGGTCTGCACATCTATATGGCTATTGTTGCCGGATGCTTCCTGTACTTTTTCGAAATGATCCAGTGCTTCTTTGAGGAGTTGAGCTGGACTGATGTCTTTTGCAGCATTCTGGCATTGAATGAGGGTCCTTTCGATGGAATCAATCAGTCCTTCGGGGTAAAGTCCCACAAGCGGTTCCTTATTCTCTCTTCAGATTGCGGCGAGCAGTCAATTCCTGCAAAATACCAACGAGCGAGCGTGACATAAAACCATATTGGAGTCAAGCAAGACATTGTGTTCTGTCCTCCAAAACTGTCTGTTGTTCCATTATGCTAAATCTGATACGGAAAAAGATTACCTATCGGAGGAAATTATGAACAAATTTAAATTGATATCTGCTCTGAGAGAAAAAGCATATCTGAGCAAACCAGAAGCCACAACAGTCGTTGACCTGTTTGTTGATAACATGGCAGATGCCCTTGTCCGTGGAGAAGATGCCAATCAACCCCAAAAAGTTGCCGTTTTTCAAAGCAGGGAAGGAACTGAAGGAGAGGGTGAATACGTCAAAAGACATAAAGACGTGATCAATACCGGTTCTCAGGGGCCGAATGCCGGATGCAATTCGTCTCGGATCACCCGTCGCAGTATTTCCTCAATTCCCTGGCCGCGCATTGCCTCGCGCAGGGTGGCGTTGATGAGTGTTTGGTATCCGCGTCCACCTGCTTTGCTTTTGAACCATGACACGACGTCAGGGTCTAGCGTGATGCTGATTTTTACCTTCTTCAACGTTGCTGGCTTTAGTCCTACGCGATGCACTGCCATTGCAAAATCGTCCGCCGTCCAAACAGGCGCGTCATCCAAGTCGTCAGATACTGGCAAAGTAGTGTTCTCGTTCATAGCGTTCCGCCTTTCGCATCGAAATGACCCTGATTGTGTCTTCGGTTTCGGTGTGTGCGATGACTACTACCTCAACCCAAAGGAGCCTCCATCGTGGAAAACCTCGCCTCGCCATAAGCGAATCGGGTATCTGCCCGTTTGCGGATCAGCAAAGTTCTGTGGATGAATGGCCTAATTTATCTCAGCAGAGGTGGGTTAATTTATCTCAGCGATATAGCCGTGTCACGCACCACGATGGATATTGATCTTCTGGGAAAAATCGACATATCAAGCCACAATGATAGAGGGTGATGTTGCACTCACGTCCTTACCGCAGGCTGATGGACTCAGTAAGCCTCGACCGGTAATTCTTCTACTGCGGATGCCTCCTTATGGCGACTGGCTTATTTGTGGTGTCAGCACCCAAATTCACCAGCGAGTTGTTGGCTTCGACGAAACCATCGAGCCGTTGCATCATGATTTCGCCCACAGCGGCCTCAAGGCAGCTTCACTCATCCGCCTTGGTTTTCTCGCTGTCCTACCATCCAATCAATTTCTCGGCATAATAAGTTCCATCTCACGGGAGCATCGTATGCGCCTGCTTCAGAGGCTTTCGGCATTTCTCACAAATGAAGCGAGATAAGTATAAAATGGAAAGGTATCAATCAGAAACTGCCAGGGTGACCAATAAATGCTCCATGGCTCTGGTTGCAGGTACATTAAAATTCGGAGAGTTCATTGGCACAAGAGTATGGTATTAACGCTCCCATTTTAGACTCCAGCCATATTTTTTCACGATGAGCGGCATCGTAAACCTGTCGTTCATCCGAAAATTTATCCGCAACTTGATGAATAACGCGAAGCTCTTCCTGGGAAAGCACTTCGGCATCCTTTACATCCGATTCCTGGATGGATTTCACCAAATCTCTGTAGTTATTCAGTTGGGGGCCATAGGTCATGGCAGCATAACTGGCGCCTGTAAGCCCCCTGCCAAGCTGCCGGAAAGCGAGCATGTCTGCGTACCACAAATATTTTGCCAAAAATAACAGCTTGTTTCCGGATTTGAGCAACCGCTTCCGGAATGTTCTCTCAAATGTTTCAGAGACAAGCTTGATTCGAGGCAGACTGATTTCTCGGTTGCCGGTGTAACTATCCGCACGGATGGTATATTGCAGTTGTATCCGCAAGGCATGATCCATGGACCTGGTCTGAATCATGCCGGTTTCCCAGCGTTTGATACTGGCAACGCCAACATTCATGGCATCTGCCAATTGTTGTTGGGTGAGTTCTTTGGCCTCTCGCAGGGATCTGATTTCCTGGCCGGTAAGAAGGCCAATCTTTTTTCGATAGGTGTCTGCAATGGCGCGTTGTATATCTCCAGCAGACTGCACGGTTCCAGCTTCAAGGTCACATTCCGAGCAAATAAATGCGTCTGCGCTATATTCGATATCGATGCCTTTAAACGTTTTCTGTTTTTTTATTTTTTTTTGCGCCATCGGGCCATGCCCTTTGGGGCAATTCAGCGCTTCCATGATGATTCCTCCATGGGTCGATCCTGGTGCAGGGATACCAACCAAAGCGATTCTTCAAAAAAAGCAAATTTGAAATATATCCTGCACATAAATCGGCGGCTTTCGATTACAAAGGGAAAAAGCTCAAGGTCTTTGATTTCCTGCTTGTAGGCCCTTTGCGGCGGTCGGGAACCCGCATAATGGATCATAGATGTTTCATCCAAAATCTCCACCAAAATCTCGATCAGTTCATCGCCGATATCATAACCGAGCTCGATTGCGTCTTCGGCGATCACATCTTGATCAATCAGGAAGATTCTCCCTTTCTTTAAAGCAGCTCTCGCATCACGCAATTTGCCAAATAGTTCTTTATTCGATGGTCTTTGCATTTATTACGGTATCAATTGATACTTTGTCAAGGATTTTATTTTCTCTTTTGTACCGCCATAAATGGAACACTTCTGTCCATGGCATTATCTCAATCTCATTTCCCTGTTATTTTCCCCAGATAATTCTCAATCGTTCTCCACAAGTGGCGGTAAATATTTTGTCTTTTAAACCAAAGGAAGCATTATCAACGATATTTTCATTAATTACCACCATAAATCATCGAGAGCAGGATTCCCGGAACAAAAGCAAAAGTTGAGCCCCTGTTCATGCGAAGTTGGTCATGAATCTGAATGACTGAAAATTACTTTTTTATCTCTGAAAGCTTCTCTCCACTTGTCGATAGTTATTGGTATTTTTTTGCTATAAAGAGGGTCATTTGAAAAATATTTGACTGTATCATCGTCAATCACGGCGGCATAAAGCATTCCATTAGGACAGTGCATGATTATACCTTCATTGATGGTGAACAATCCCCTTACACCCCCAGTTGAGACTGTAGCATTTATGTGATCCATATCTTCTTCTTTGGATACCAACTGAAAGCTATCTTCAAATAGATTATAAGTTTTACCGACAAGCTTTTTAAAAGCGTTAAGCTGAGCATTATTAATGAATATTCCGCTGCGAATAAAATCGAATGACTGCTGTTTTTCATTTTTTTTGCCTTTGCAGTACGTCCCGTCAAAATATACACCTGAACCACCAAAACTGTCACATCCTTCCGTTGCAATTGCAATACACTTATCCTTCATTCGAAATTCCACAATGCAACCAGATTCAGAATCTTTGTAAGAAGCAAAATTATCAACAAAAGAAGCCAACCCCTCAATTTGCCCGACATTTGCTCCGCTTGCAGCATCGAGTGAAAATTCAAATACCTGAGAAGTTTTTTTGGTTATAGTAACGCCAGCGTCTGCATGTTTGGAGCCACCAGTTCTATTCCATTCTCCCGCCCATAATGAATCTGTACTTTTAATTGCGCTATTTGACGCTTGTTTACTTGATGGCGCGATTTTACTAATATCCGATATGCGTTTGTTGTAGGCGCGTTTAAGACAGTCGGCATCCTGGCATTTGTTTCGTGTGTTTGAAAGCCAGTCTCTTTGCTCGGATTTGAGTTTATCTGTGTCGGAAATGTTGCCCAAAGCTTCTTTGTATGAAATCATCAAGAGATCATCGAGTTTTGAGAGTTCGGAGTCCGAACAAATCGCCTTTTCCACAAGTGTTGATGCTTTGTTGCAGTCAAAGCCGGCTGCATGGGTCCAAGATGCAAACAAAAGAATTGAAGCTGCAAAAATAAGATTTTTCAATTTTGCCTCTCTAATATGGGGTTGATTTTTTGAAACGGTTGCAAGTTGTCACGTTCCGGGTATGGGGTACAGTAAACAACCGCTACGATTTTGTCAGTGTAAGCGATTGGATTTTTTCAACCGACAGGCCGCTGACCTGGGATAACTGTTCCACAGGCATGCCGATTTTGAGCAAATTGCGGACAAATTCGGCAGTAGCTTCTTCCCGTCCTTCTTCCCGCCCTTCTTCCAGCCCTTCTTCCCGTCCTTCTTCCCGTCCCTCCCGATGCCCCCGCCCATAATGAGATTTCACCATGCTGGCGCGCTGATGCAGCTCCATTTCCCAGCTCTCATACTCTCGGCGTTGTTTGTCATCCAATTTGAGAATATCCAGTTGTTCGTTGGCTTCGGCCAGTCCTTTGGCGCTGAATTCCGGCCGGATGGATTCATTTTTTAGAAAATAAATCCATTCATCAAGTCCGTCTTTGGCGATGTCATTGAAGTTATTGATTTTCAGCAAATAATACTCGGGATATAAACCTGCAGGCGTTTGCACGCCGTAGGCCTGTTTTTGGTCCTCATCAAGTTTGAGTTCATCGTTGAAGTGTAAGCCACGGAAACTGGTCGTTCCGCGATAGACATAATCGTTGCCGGAACCCAGATTGAAATAGACCACGCTGACCGAGATCACCTTTTTGATCTGGTCATAGGAAACCCCTTGGGGAAGATTGTCCACCACGCATTTTGCAACGCCATAAAGAATTCGGTGAAGATAGTCATCCTGACGATCCGCCTGCACCACGATGATGATCAGTGCCCCATCACGGTTCTTGACCAGCAGATCAACCCTGGCCAGATGCTGCGCGCGGTAGGCTTGACTGCTTTCACTCTCCAGCACATCCTGAATTTCGATGTTATCCTTAAGCAGTTCAGAGAGAAAGCCCTCCAGTACGGCAAAATTAACCTTACTGCGAAGCAATCGTTTCACCGCCCAATCAAAACTGACTAATTTTCTTGCCATAAAACCTCCTGGGGAAATGGTGGGTATGATCTGCTTGAGAAAGCCTGAGAAAGAT
>CAIMCT010000203.1 GCA_903839535.1 uncultured Desulfobacteraceae bacterium | reverse complement strand
CTGGATTGTTTACCGTGAAAATACTTTTAAACCACGAAATACACGAAACAAGTAAGGGCGACCGGCCGGTCGCCCCTACCGCCTTTGCGTGAGAAACGCTCTTGTGTCGGCTAATTTTCATTCATGAGGGCGGTATAGACCATGCCATGGTTGTTTATACCGTATCCATTGAAAGATATTCTCTTTATCGCCTAAACTTAAAAAGAACTTAACATCTTGATAGCATAAGCATTATCGCCATTTTTTTTAAATGATGATTTTCTGAAAACAAATGGGGAACATGACGATGAAGGGGCATTGCAAATTCAGTTTGTTTCATATAAAAAGCATTTTAGTGGTAAACGGCCATGAGCCGGTTGATCGTCCTCAGCCATATAAAATAGCGGTTTCCGTCATTCTTGGCTTTGACCCGGAATGAAGGTGCGGGTGCATTTACGCTTCATGTAGATATTTTCACGGTAAATATGGCAGATCTGAATACAGGATGTCATTTGACAGGAGTACACCTTTGGCGGAAATTCAAAAACGACAGTTGATCATTAATGCAGCCCAGGAGATCATTTCCGAGAATGGTCTGAAGGAATCAAAAATCAGCGATATCGCCAAAAAGGCCGGTGTCGTGGATTCAATTATTTATTATTATTTCAAAAACAAGGAAGATATGTTGTTCTGGTGCCTTGATGAGCTGATGAAAAAAGCCATTGATGATCTGGCATTTGAGCTTCAAGGGATCATCGGCCCGGTTTCCAAGATTGGAAAAATGGTTTGGCATCACTTGTATCTGAACGATTTCAGCCGCGGTGATGCTCGAATACGAAAGAATCTGCTTCTGCAATGCCGAGCCAACAAGGATTTCTACAAACATGATGCATACCGGTCACTGAAAGAGTACACAGGAATTCTTTTGTCAATTTTGAAAGAAGGGGTCCGGGACGGATTTTTTCGAAGCGATCTGAACCTGACGATTGTCCGGGATATGATTTTCGGACTGCTCGATGAAGAATCCTTAAGCTGTCTGGCCTACCAGGAAGTCAGGGAAACCACGCCGGATTTTGAATCCATAATGTCGCTGATTACCGCCATGATAGTCGCAACACCACAGACACCTGATCCGGAAGAAAAAAAACACAAGGCACAGCGGATTCTGTTTGCGGCAAAAACAGTCTTCGCGGAAAAGGGGTACAATAAGGCTACTATGGTGGAGGTCGCCAATGCAGCCGGCGTGGCGGAGGGAACCATTTATGAATATTTCAAGAACAAGGAAGACCTTCTATTTTCCATTCCTCAGGAAAGGTTTACCCAATATCGTGAGTGGCTTCAAACTACTTTTCACTCCGACAGCCCGGTCATCGGCCTGAGAAGGATGATCTGGTATCATTTTGGATTTTTTCTGTCAGATCGAAAACTGCTGGAAATTTTTCTCTACGATATCAAGCTCAACAAGGAATTTTATCAGTCAAATGCATATTCCGCCTATCTGCAATACATTGATTTATTGAATGACATTCTGAATGAAGGCAAGGAAAAGGGTGTATTCAGGGCGGACGTGGATAATCGGGTCTATCGCAACCTGTTTCTGGGAACATTCGCCCATCTGACCATGAGATGGGTCGGTATTGAACACAGCAGCTTCATTGACATCATGGATGAATTCAATCAGACCAACAAGCTGTTGTGCCGTGCGATAACTACCCAGGAAACTGATCTGTCGTTTTGATTTTTGACCCCCTGGACACACATAAGACGGGAAAAAACTGTCTGAAAAGGCATTTTTCCGTGTCGCCCTCCTCGCATTTCCTACATCAATATTTTTTTGTCGCAATAAAAAAACTGTTGACATGCTTTTTCCTCTATGATTGAATTCGCCTCAATAAAAATCAATAATTGATTGTTGTTCATCAATTTTGGATCACTAAAATATCTCAAGTTGGTTTGTTGGCAGATCAATTATTCATGAAATATTTACTATAAAGGTGTTTTAAGAGATATATTTGTAGTTTGATGACATATAAAAATT
>CAIMCT010000202.1 GCA_903839535.1 uncultured Desulfobacteraceae bacterium | reverse complement strand
ATTTTTGGCAAAAAACGCTGCTGAAACCATCATTGAGGTTTTGCCCCAAAGTGTTGAATCCTTTATTCTACATCTGATAATGGGATTCAATCCATTCCATATACGCACCGGTCTTGATCCGGGTTACCCAGTCCTGATGCTCCAGATACCATTTAATGGTTTTTCGAATACCGGTTTCAAAGGACTCTTCTGGCAGCCACCCAAGTTCTTTTTCGATTTTTCCGCAGTCAATGGCATAGCGAAGATCATGTCCGGGTCTGTCCTTGACAAATGTGATCAGTCGCCGTCTGGACCCGTCTATCGGAACCATTTCATCCATGATATCGCAGATCAGTTCGACCACGGAAAGGTTGGCCATTTCGCATCGTCCGCCGATGTTGTAGGTTTCTCCGCGCCGACCCTTTTGCATGATAAGCCAGACAGCCCGGCAGTGATCTCTGACAAACAACCAGTCCCTGACATTCTGCCCGTTTCCGTAAACCGGCAGAGGCTCTTCCTCCAGGGCGTTCAATATCATCAGGGGAATCAGTTTTTCCGGAAAATGATAAGGGCCGTAGTTATTGGAACAGTTGGAAAGGGTTACTGGCATATTATATGTACGGCTGTAGGCCATAACAAGGTGATCGGATGCCGCTTTTGAAGCCGAATAGGGACTGCTGGGATCGTAAGCCGTGGTTTCCGTGAAATAGCCGTCACTGCCCAGGGAACCAAAAACTTCGTCGGTGCTGACATGGTGAAACAAAACCAGCCGATTCATGTTCTGCCTGGCCAGCTCCAGCAGATTGAACGTCCCATTGATGTTGGTTTTGATAAAGGCATCGGGCCCGGCTATGGATCGGTCAACATGCGATTCTGCTGCAAAATGGCATAAGGTATCAATTTGAAAGGTGTCAAACACCTCGGACATGGCGGCGCGGTCGCAAATATCCGCTTTTACAAAGACATAGCGATCCTTAAATTCAGTGTCGATACCGTCAAGATTTTCCGGGTTTCCGGCATAAGTCAGGCTGTCCACATTGATCACCCGACCACTAAAATCAGATTCAGAAAGCAGGTAGCGGATAAAATTCGATCCAATAAATCCACACCCGCCGGTCACAAGAATATTTTTCATAATCCCCCTGGAATTTCCCTATAGATACATATTTTGTATCAAACCTGTGAATAAATCTATTGAACCCATTGACTTTAAGATGATATGTTACAAGTTTAGAAAATAAAAGTCCATAAGTAAAGGACAAAGACTCTTGATGAAACTCTCTGAAACCCAACAAATGCTGCTGCGCCGGCTTCCTGGCGTTGACCGAATGCTGGAGCTGGCAAAAACCGATGCGTTTTTTCAGGATGTTCCTGTATCCGTGGTGACCAAATCCGCCCGTCTGGTGATCGAATCGCTTCGCGCTGCCATTCTTGAAAACAGTGATGATATGAGTGAACAGGGGCTATCTGATGTTTCTGTCGTTGAAAGAATCAGAAAATCGGCAACGGACGCCATGTCTTTGAATCTTTTCAGAACCATAAATGCAACAGGTGTCGTGGTGCATACCAACCTGGGCCGATCCCTGCTGGCGGATGAGGCCATTGCCAATCTTCAGATCATTGCCGGAAGGTACTCGAACCTCGAATTTGACATCAGCGCTGGAAAGCGCGGATCCCGTTACCGGGCCGTTGAAGATATACTTTGCGAAATCACAGGGGCGCAGGCGGCCATGGTGGTCAACAACAATGCCGCCGCGGTGCTGCTATGCCTGGATACTCTGGCCAAAGGAAAAGAAGTGGTGGTTTCCAGAGGGGAGCTGGTTGAAATCGGCGGATCATTCCGAATTCCGGATGTGATGGCCAAAACCGGCGCCATCCTTAAGGAAGTCGGGACGACCAACCGCACCCATTTAAAGGACTATGCCCTGGCGATACAGGAATCAACCGGCCTGCTACTAAAAGTGCATACCAGTAATTATCGGGTGACTGGGTTTACAGCATCGGTGTCGCTCAGCGATCTGGTATCCCTGGGAAAATCCAGGGGGGTTGCGGTAATGGAAGATCTGGGAAGCGGCACCCTGGTGGATTTTTCGCGATACGGAATGCAGAAAGAGCCAACTGTTCAGGAATCGGTTGCATCCGGTGCGGATGTAATTACTTTCAGCGGAGATAAGCTTCTTGGCGGCCCTCAGGCTGGGATTATTCTGGGAACAGGGGCCATCCTGGATAGCATCAAGCAGAATCCACTGACCCGGGCGCTTCGCATCGACAAGCTGACCCTTGCGGCTCTGGAAAGTACGCTTCGCCTGTATCGTGATCCGGAAAAAGCAATACAAGCTATTCCGACTTTGCGAATGCTGACCCTGCCGATGAAAGAGATTCAGCACCGGGCGGACCGCCTGTGCGCGCTGCTGTCCGAAACCGCGGATTTGCGGCTGAGTCTGACCCAACATGCGTTATCTTCACGAGCAGGCGGCGGCTCTCTGCCCCTTCTGGATATTCCAACAATCTGTGTGGGGATGCAAGTGGATGGTATATCGACTCATGCTGTTGAATCGTTTTTGCGACATAACGATCCTCCCATCATCGGCAGAATTGAAACCGATGTCTTCCTGATGGATGTCCGAACCCTTCAGGACGATGAACTGCCGTGGATTCAAACGGCAGTTGTGGCGCTTTTAAAAAGGACAGCGGTGCTGTCATGAAGACAATGGCTTTGAAAAAAACCGATAATATTCCGGTGATTTCACCCGGCGCCTCACAGGTATATTTGTTTTCAAAAACACTTTCGGCGGTTGTAGGTTCCGAAAGTGTGGTTATGCTGGATGCCGTCACCCTGAACATCAGCGGAGATCAGCTTTATCAAGCAAATAATCTACCTGGGGCCATTGAAGAGTATCAGAAGGCCTTGCAATTGGATCCTTCCAATGTCAATGTTCATAACAGCTTGGGCGCTTGTTATGGCGCGATGAAGATGTACGATGCAGCGGAGTCAGAATTTAATGCCGCACTGCTGCTGAAACCTGACGAAGTCATGGCGCTGTACAATCAGGGCTTGGTCTGCCTGTTGACCGGCCGAAAAGAAATGGCGCTGGATTTTTTTGTGAATGCTTCGGCCATTGATGACGGAATTTTTGAACTGGCTCTTTTAACCGGTAAGCTTTATCTTGAGGCCGGGAATCCGGAAAAAGCCAGATCGTTTCTGGAAAAAGCGCTGAATTGCCGTCCAAAATCCCGAACAGCACTGCGAACCCTGGGTGTCTGTTATTCAGCGTTGAACTTTCTCCGGGAAGCGGTTGCCGTATATACCCGCGCGGTTAAGAACAACCCCAACGATGCAGAATCCTTTTCCCGGTTGGGACAGCTTTACGATATGATTGGAGAAAACCCGGAGATTGCACAGCTATTCTGTCAGCATAGTGTGGCGATTGCTCCTGAAAATGAGGTTTACCGCCAAGTGCTTAATAGACTGATGCAAAAGTGACAGAATATAGATGACAGATGGCGGATGTCTGGCATCTGTCGCTTTTCGAAAATATATAAATGAGGAGTTCATTTTATGCCTATTTATGAGTATCGTTGTCAGGAATGCAAAAAGGATTTTGAATGTCTGGTGTTTAGAAATCAGGAACCAGAAGGATGTCCATCCTGTAGTAGCTCGAAAGTGAGCCGAATCATGTCTGCCTGCGGCTTTGTCTCCAAGGGCGGCGGCGGAGAAACTGTCAGTTCATCGGCTTCTGTCGGGTCTTCCTGCGGCGGATGCAGTGCTTCAAGCTGCGGCGGGTGTGGCCACTGATGAAATCCATCTTACGCATCGGAACCCGCGGCAGCATGCTGGCCCTCTGGCAGGCAAACTGGGTCAAACAAGCCATTGAAGCACAACATTCGCATCTGTCCGTTGAGATTCAGATCATCAAAACCAAGGGAGATAAAATTCTGGATGTTCCTTTGGCCAAGATCGGCGGCAAGGGGTTGTTTGTTAAGGAAATCGAAGAAGCGCTTTTGGACGGTGGCATTGATATCGCCGTTCACAGCATGAAGGATATGCCTGGGGATATACCGCCAGGCCTCTGTATCGGCGCGGTTCCGGAGCGGGAAAATCCTTTTGATGTTTTGATCACCAGCCAGGGTCTCTGCCTCAAAGACCTGAAGTCCGGTGCCCGCATCGGAACCAGCAGTCTTCGCCGGTCCGCCCAGCTTTTCCATAACCGGCCTGATCTGAATATCATTCCGCTTCGTGGGAACCTGGACACCCGCTTGAAAAAACTGGATGGTCACGATCTTGATGGCATTATCCTGGCTGCTGCAGGCATCCACCGGCTTGGCCTCGAAGACCGGATCACCGAGTACCTGCCTGAAGACCTTCTGCTGCCTGCGGCTGGTCAGGGAGCCTTGTGTATCGAGATTCGAAGCAATGACGCATTGACGACTACAGCGGTCGCAAGTCTTGATCACTCCCCATCCAGGCTTGTGGTTCTGGGGGAGCGTGCATTTCTGCACCGGCTCCAGGGAGGATGTCAGATTCCAATTGCTGCTTATGGAAAAACCGATAGCTCCACCATTATCCTGCGCGGACTTGTAGCATCTCTGGATGGCAAAAACATTATCAGCGACTCGGTTTCAGGTCCAGAAGCCAAATCTGAATACTTGGGGATTCAACTTGCCGAACGCCTGCTTTCAAAGGGCGCGGATCGCCTACTTGAAGAACTCCTGTTGGCTATATAGGCGGAATAGCAATTGTTTTCACGCGAAAGCGCGAGGAACATTTTTTTCGTGTATTTCGTGTATTTCGTGGTTTAAAAGTATTTTCACGGTAAAAAGATAAAGAGAATTTCATGAAACAAGCAAAAGGTAAAGTGTATCTGATCGGAGCAGGACCAGGAGATCCGGGCCTGATTACCGTCAAAGGCTTAAGTTGCATCCAGAATGCAGATGTCGTGGTGTATGATTATCTGGCTGCGCCTTCACTGCTAACTAAAGCCTCCCCCCATGCGGAAATTATTTATGTGGGGAAGAAAGGCGGAGATCACACTCTGTCCCAGGACAAGATCAATTCGCTGATTGCAGAAAAAGCCAAGGCCGGTAAAACTGTTGCGCGGCTGAAGGGCGGAGATCCCTTTATCTTCGGAAGAGGAGGCGAAGAGGCCGAAGTTCTGGTCCGGGAAGGTGTCGCCTTTGAGATTGTTCCAGGGGTGACATCCGCCATTGCAGCCCCTGCGTATGCAGGAATCCCTTTGACCCACCGGGAGTTTACCTCCACCCTGACTCTGGTGACCGGCCACGAAGATCCTGGTAAAGACGCATCCAGCATCAACTGGACATGTCTGGCGGCCGGGGTGGGAACACTGGTATTTCTGATGGGAGTCAAAAATCTTCCCCAGATTGTTCATCAACTTGTTCTTAACGGCAAGTCCCCTCAGACACCGGTGGCTCTGGTACAGTGGGGAACGACTGCCAGGCAGCGCACGGTAACCGGAACCCTTGAAACCATCGTGGACAGTGTATCAGAAGCCAAATTGTCATCTCCGGCAATCATCGTGGTCGGAGAAGTGGTGACCCTGAGGGAGAAGCTGAAATGGTTCGAAAACCGGCCCCTGTTTGGAAAAACCGTTGTTGTGACACGAGCAAGGGAACAGGCCAGCGATTTGGTGAAAGCCCTGACTGATCTTGGTGCCAATTGCCTCGAATTTCCCACCATTCAGGTGGGCCCCCCGGATAGCTGGTCTGCGCTGGATGCTGCGCTGGATTGCCTGTCTTCATACGAATGGGTAGTGTTTACCAGCGTGAATGGTGTCAAATTTTTCTTTGAAAGGCTTTTTGCCAGAGGGCTTGACATACGCGCAATGGGCCATATCAGAACAGCATCCATAGGTCCGGTTACCGCTCAGCATCTGAGGCGCTTTGGCCTGAATAGCGATATCATTCCGGAAAGCTATCGAGCGGAATCCGTCGTGGGTGCATTCAAGACCGAGTCCATAAAAGGAAGCAAGATACTTCTTCCTCGCGCTAAAGAAGCAAGGCAGGTATTGCCCATTGAGCTTTCGAAAATGGGAGCTATTGTGGATGAGGTCACGGTGTATTGCACCCAACAAGTCCTTGGCCATGCTGATGCCCTGATTCAGATTCTGGAAGATAGGCAAGTTGATCTGGTGACATTTACCAGCTCTTCCACGGTGAGTAATTTTATGGCGCTGTTGCCGTCTGACAGGGCAGGTGACCTGCTTAAGGATGTCACTCTTGCCAGTATCGGACCAATTACCACTAACACGGCTGTGGAGCTCGGACTTGAAATTCACACTACAGCCCAAATCTATACCATTCCCGGATTGTGCGAAGCCATCATTGGATTTTACCGGGCAGATGTATAGGACCGGTGCGCTGGAATGATGAACGGGAGGCGTCTATGGCTGGTTCTTTCTTATTCATCATTCATCATTAAAAAATGATGAGAATCTGACAAAAAATAATGCTGATAGACACATATAATCGAAAATTAAATTATCTGCGTATTTCCATTACGGACCGCTGCAATCTCAGATGTTTGTACTGTTCTCCCCGCCATCAGACTCTCAAACTCTCACACGAAGCCATACTGAGTTATGAAGAAATTCTGCATCTGGTCAGAATTGCGGTTAAACTGGGCATCAGCAAGGTTCGGATTACTGGCGGAGAGCCGCTGGTTCGGAAAGGGGCACATGAATTCATACAGGCTCTGCACCAAGTTGACGGGATACAGGATGTTTCACTAACAACCAACGGCGTTTTACTGAAAGACAATATCGAAACCCTCGTGGCTGCGGGGTTGAATCGGATCAATATCAGTCTGGACACCCTGAAACCCGACAAGTTCAAGAAAATAACCGGTGTGAATGCTTTTGATCAGGTCTGGGAAGGCATACAGCAAGCGTATCAGAACGGGCTGTCTCCCATCAAAATCAATACCGTAGCTCTTCGTCACTTCAATGACAATGAACTTGAAGATATTGCCCGACTTTCCTTCGCCTATCCGTTTCAGTTCAGATTTATCGAATATATGCCAATCGGGACCACTGAAGAGAGGATGACTTCTTCCCTCTACACTCCGGAAATCAAGCAAAGACTAATAGAGCGGATCGGTGAATTGATTCCAGTTGAACATCAGATGAGCGATGGGCCAGCAGAACGTTTCAGATTTGAGGGTGCAGCAGGCGAGATAGGATTTATCAGCGCAATGAGTCATCATTTCTGCCATACCTGCAACCGGCTCCGGTTAACGGCCAGCGGTCAGCTCCGTTCCTGCCTGCTGTCGGATCATCAAGAAGATATCAAGACCCTTTTGCGCAGCGGTGCATCTGATGAAGCGTTATCCGCCATTTTTTTAAAAACCGCACGGATGAAAGGCGTACAACACAGCCTGACCGATGATGCGCCAACACGAATTTTGAGTCAGATGTCATCAATAGGCGGATAGTTTTCGATAGATAGGATGGCTTTTGCGCTGCCGTCAAATTGAAGGTACTTTAATTTTTCTATTTCCATGTTCATCTGCATGGCCTTTAGTTTCAACCGGTATTGCAAAAATAACCAGAGAGCGACAATGAGAAAAACAAGAACACATACCATTACAGGAATCCACCAGAATTTAGCTATCCACTCAGTAGTGATATTTTCTGCGAATTTAACAACTTCTGGAATATACCAAAGGGCGAAGACCGCTACGACCAAAATCAGCATGAACCATGTTATATTGATTTTGTTTAAGGTGTTTAATCCTTTAAACCACTTGTTTTCAATATCATCGCCTTCCTTCTCATCAAATTCAGCCACCTGGCAATAAGCTTTGGCGACCAATACGATCAAAAATGCGAGGGCTATGGGCGCGCCGATGGAAAGCAGAATCCAGCCTTTCCAAGGAAAGGTGCGTCGCACGATGTCATTAGTAACGAGCATATACGCATTTTGATTAACGGATTGACGGTTGACAGCCAGCCTTTCATTGTCCTTCAATTTTTCAGGATGGTCAATGTAAACTCGTGCCATTTCTTCCGATATTGGAATTTCAGTCCGACTTTGCGTGTCCTGCTGATAAAAAAATGTACAGATGGCAATGAGTAGTTCCAGCATAGATATGCCAATGGTGATCAGCTTGAGGATTTCTTTGCGATCATTTTGTTTATTATTATCAATCATGGCTATTATATAAATCTACTATCATAGTGTTCCATTTGTTTGGGTAAGGTTTTGACATTCAGTTTGATGCGTGGAATAAAGAGAAGAAAGCGGCTATAAGGCAACTGAATATTCAACGCTGAACATGGGAATAAAAAAAACATGCCTGAAAACCTCTTGTTTATTGAGGAAATCAGGCATGGTGTGGATTGCTTGGAGAGGGACAAACCCAGGGGTCAAGCTGCTTTCTCTATTCTAACGGCGCAAACTTTGAATTCAGGAATCTTGGAGACAGGATCAAGGGCACCATTGGTCAGCCTGTTTACCGCTGCTTCAAAGAAATGGAATGGCATGAAAACTACGCCACGGTCGGTCATTTCTGAAACCGATGTCTTTACTTTCAGTCGGCCTCGCCTTGAAATAATATGAACGTAACTTCCGTCTGAAATATTCAAGATTTTCGCATCTTCAGCATTTATCTCCGCAAGCGGTTCCGGATAAAGACTATTTAAAGCACTTCCCTTTCGGGTCATCGTTCCGGTATGATAATGTTGATGCACACGACCTGTCGTTAATAGGGATGGATACTCAGCATCCGACAACTCTGCTGGAGCACGATACTCAATAGCGAAAAAAGAGCCTTTGCCCTTTGTGAAGGCTTTGGTATGAAGGACGGGCGTACCCGGATGATCGGGAGCCGGACACGGCCAAACCAGGCCGGTGTTTTCAATGCGGCTATACAAAATTCCCGCGTAGCTGGGCGTAAGCGCATTGATTTCAGTCATGACCGCCGAGGCATCCGCATAATTCATGGGATATCCCATTCTCTCAGCAATAGCTGATATCACGCGGGAATCATCCCAAGCCTCTCCCGGAGGATCCAATGCCTTGCGAACCCGCAACACTTTTCGCTCAGTGTTCGAAAAGGTCCCATCTTTTTCGGCGAAACATGTACTCGGCAGCACCACATCGGCAAGCTTTGCGGTTTCCGTTAAAAAGATATCCTGAACGACCATAAAATCCAGAGCAGACAGGCATTTTTCAACATGATGCCCATCGGCATCGCTGAGAATCGGATTTTCGCCCATAATATACAAGGCTTTTATCAATTTTCCAGCGGCAGGAACCATTTCCGTGACAGTCATCCCCACTTTGGCAGAAAGATTATCAACGTTCCAGGCTTTGGCGAATTTATCGTGTGCAACTGAATCGGTTACCGCCTGATATCCGGTAAAGACATTAGGCAGGCCCCCCATATCACAGGCACCCTGAACATTGTTCTGGCCACGAAGTGGATTAACACCGCCTCCATTCACCCCAACATATCCGCAGAGCATTGATAAAGCTCCCAAGGATTTTACGTTGTCGGTGCCACTGATATGCTGAGTAATGCCCATGGCATACAGAATCGAGCCCGGACCCTCTGTTGCAAAAAGACGAGCCACCTCAACGATGTCTTGTGCAGGAACCCCAGTAATACCTGAGACGTACTCAGGTGTATATTTGGCCACACAGGCCTTTAAATCCTCGAATCCCGTGGTGCGCTCGTCAATATAAGTCTGTGCCTGAAGGTTTTCTCGAATGATGACGTGCATCAATCCATTGATCAAAGCCACATCCGTGCCGAGTTTGTGACGCAGCCACAGATGGGAGATACCCACCAACGGTATTTTTCTCGGATCAATAACAATCAGCTTTGCTCCATGCTTCTGGACAGCCTCATAAATATAATTTGCAATAATCGGATGATTTGATGTGGTATTAGTGCCAATTATCAAAATGACTTTTGACTTCAGCACATCCTGCAGAGGATTGGTCATCGCTCCGCTTCCAAACGTGGCGGCAAGTCCTGCCACCGTCGAGGAATGTCAGAGGCGGGCGCAGTGATCGACATTGTTGGTGCCTATCACTGCTCTCATAAACTTCTGAAACAAATAGTTATCTTCATTGGTGCAGCGGGCCGATGTAAAACCACCGATCGCATCCGGTCCGTTTTCATTTTTAATTTGAGTGAATGTCTTCGCCACCAGATCAAGCGCTTCGTCCCAGCTAGCTTCCTTAAATATTCCATCTTTCTTGATAAGCGGTTTCGTTAAACGCTGATCGCTGGCAATAAACTCATAACCAAAACGGCCCTTAACGCACAGGCTGCCCTGGTTTACGCCCAAATCATCCCTGCCTGTTACACTTACCACCTGATTGTTAAGAATATTCAGGTTGATCTGGCAACCACATCCACAATATGAGCAAGTAGTCGGAACTTTTTTTACCTGAAACGCTCTACCCTTGATACGGCTAACATTTTCCGTGAGAGCGCCGGTCGGGCAAACTTGCAAACATTCGCCGCAGGACACGCATACATCCGGATTGACGGCAAGCAGGTTAAAACCGTCCGGGTCGGATTGCATTTCCAATGCACCAATGCCTTTTATTTCCTTGCAGGCAGTAACGCATCTCAAGCACGCTATACAACGCTGCGGCCAATATTTGATTAAAGACGTGGCATAAAGCACATTGTTGGACTTCCTGGGAGCGCGACATTCCACATCCTTGATCCCGTACTCAAATACCAGGTCCTGAAGCTGACACTCACCTGCTTTGTCACAGATCGGACAGTCCAGGGGATGACTCACCAAGAGCAATTTCAACGATTCCTGACGAAGTCGGAACAGCCGGTCGGAATGAGAGTTAACTATCATACCTTCCATAACAGGTGTTGAGCATGCAGACACGGCATCTGCATTTCCATCTATTTCAACAATGCACAAGCCGCAGGATCCGATGGGATTCAATCTCTCATGATAACAAAGAGTCGGAATCTTGATACCAGCGCTCTTTGCCGCCTGAAGAATAGTGGCACTCTCCGTAGCGACAACTTCCTTGCCGTCAATTGTAAACTTGACCATACTCATATGTCTTTATGCTCTTCCTTTGGTCGTTATTGCAATGCAAGAAAGGATTGCTTGGCGATGGCAATATATTCTGAAGGAAATATCCCCATGCGCAATACCCCGCATGCTGAAATAAGGATCGCGATAATACAGGCGGGAGAGAAGACCAGCGATGGGCTTTCTCCGATTGTAGATGGCTCTTTCATGTACATGGCTACCGTTACCCGCAGATAATAATAAACGGATACCACACTGTTAATAACTCCAATGATGGCAAGGCCAAGATAACCTTCCTTGATAGCGGCGGAGAAAATGTAAAATTTTCCCATAAAGCCGGCTGTGGGGGGTATTCCAGCCAGAGAAAAGAGAAACAGACTCATGGCGATCGCCGCCACCGGATGCCTGTATCCCAGTCCGTTATAATCTGAGATATTGACTTTCTCTTCGCCTTTTCCGCCCAACACAGTAATGACAGCAAACGCCCCGATATTCATGAAAGTGTAAGCCAGCATATAGTATAAAATACTGCTGATGCCCAGTTCACCCGCGGATAGAAAGGCCACCAATATATAGCCGGCATGAGCGATACTGGAGTATGCCAGCATTCGCTTGATATTATCTTGTACCAGAGCGATAACATTGCCAACTGTCATGGTAAGGACAGCCATTATCCATATCAACGCAACCCATTCACTCTGCAATGACGGAAGCGCATCCACAAAAACCCTGACAAAAGCGGCGAATGCAGCAGCTTTGGGACCGGCTGACATAAAAGCGGTGATCGGCGATGGTGCGCCTTGATACACATCCGGAGCCCACATGTGAAACGGAACTGCAGCAATCTTAAACCCGAATCCAATCACCAAAAGCGCCATCCCAAAGATGAGCATAGGATTCCGCATATGGGTTTTCGCCAGGAATTCTGAAATTCCATGAAGGTTTGTCGTTCCGGTAGCTCCATACAAAAGAGCCATACCATAAAGCAGGAAGCCAGTGGCGAATGAGCCGAGAAGAAAATATTTCAGGGCGGACTCATTTGAAACCATGCGTACGCGGGTATATCCCGCCAGTGCGTACAGAGAAATGGACATTAACTCAAGACCCATAAACAAGGTCATCAACTCTGTCCCGCTGGCCATTACCATCATACCGAGTGTCGCAAACAAGATCAGCGCAAAGTATTCCCCATGCTGAACCCCCTCGTTTTCGACATATTTTATGGAAATAAGTATGGTAAGCCCTGTACCCAGAAGAAATATCAGCTTAAAAAAACGGCAATAGTTGTCCACCACCCAAAGCCCGTTAAATGAATATTCAACAGATTTGAAGTCGAAGGGAGCAGACCTGACAACGATAAAAATAGCTGTCACGACACCGATCAGGCTGATATAACCGAAATAATTTTTAGCACGGGTACCGGCAAAAGCCTGTACAAGTAAGACAATTAATGCAAAAAGGGCAATAACGATTTCGGGATATACGGCACTCAGATTAATTGTAGGCATCATTGGTTCCATAATTCATCGTCTTTTATTCGCGGCCGGATAGCGCACGGTTTTGTAGCGTATAATTCGGGTTCAACGCAGCGATCTTTTGTCCCTCAGTTGACACGGCTTTCTGGTCGCATACTCTTTCTAAAAGGTGCTTAACGGACGTGTCCAGTTTATCAAGAAATGGCTTGGGGTAGAATCCAATCCAGAAAATAAATAAAATGATGGGCAGTGTGTAAGCAAGTTCTCGCCGGGTCATGTCTTTCAAGAATTTATTTTCAGTTTTGGTAATTTCACCATACATAACCCGCTTGTACATCCATAAAAGATAAACCGCTCCAAAGACCAAGCCAAGCGTAGCAACTGCTGCGAACCATACATTAGCCTTAAACGCACCTATCAGAATCAGCAATTCGCCGATAAAACCGTTTAGTCCTGGAACTCCCATCGAAGAAAAGGCAACCAGCAAAAAAATAGTTGCGAATACAGGCATAACCTTCATGATTCCGCCATACTCAGAAATAAGGCGTGTATGGCGCCGCTCGTAGAGCATGCCGACTATAAGAAAAAGTGCTCCGGTGCTTAAACCATGATTGATCATCTGGATAATACTGCCCTTAAGCCCCTCAATGTTCAAAGCGAACATACCCAACATGCAGTAGCCAAGATGGCTGACGCTGGAATAGGCCACCAATTTTTTAATATCATCCTGGGCAATGGAGACCAATGCCCCATACACGATACCTATGACCGACAGCGCCAAAATAAGAGGAACGAAACTAATAGTTGCTTGCGGAAAAATCGGTAGGCTAAAACGAAGAAACCCATAAGTTCCCATCTTCAAGAGTACACCTGCCAGAATCACGCTGCCCGCAGTTGGAGCCTCGACGTGAGCATCCGGCAACCATGTATGGAAGGGAAACATGGGAACTTTGATTGCAAATGCCAGAAAGAATGCCAAAAACAGCCAGAATTGTACATTTACCGGGAGTTGAAGCGTTTGATATGTCAGGATATTAAATGTATATTCCCCGGTTTCCCTGTAGTGCATGAAATATAGGAATAGAATCGCTATTAACATCAGAACACTGCCACTCATGGTATATATGAAAAATTTTACAGCGGCATAAATCCTGCGGGCTCCTCCCCATATTCCAATAATGAAATACATGGGAATCAGCATCACTTCCCAGAACACATAAAAGAGGAAAAAATCCAAAGCGCAGAACACGCCCAACATCCCGACTTCAAGAAACAGCAGGGATATCATATACCCCTTTACCTGTTTGGTGACCGCCGTCCAAGTAGAAAGAATCGCCAAGGCCGACAGAAAAGTAGTCAGGAGAACAAGAAAAAGGCTGATGCCATCGATCCCCAAATGATAACTGATGCCAAACTCCCTTACCCATGGAATGTATTCCACAAACTGCATATTCCAGGTATTGGGGTCAAAGCGAAAATAAAGGGGAACCGAAAATATAAAGGAGATCACCGCCGTAAGAAAGGCCACCCATCGTATCAAATCATGGTGATCATCCTTCAAAAAACAAATAACCAAGATCCCCACCAGCGGGAAAAAAGTAATAAAAGATAAAATGGGAAAGTCCGGAGCATTTATCATATTTCAGATCTTATCATGAAAATAAATAATATGTAAGGATAACGACGCTTCCCAAAAGCATCGTAAACGCATAATTTCTCACTAAGCCGCTCCCAGACACCCTGATGGTCTGAGCAAGGTTCATGAAAAAATTAGCGATACCATTAACGAAGCCATCTATGAGTCGTACATCAAAAATTTTGGCCAGAAAACTCGAAAAATATAAGGTAAATTTCGTAAACCAAGTGTTATAGATATTCCCCAGATAATTTTCGTAAATTGAAAGGGGTTTGTTAACAAACCACATAAACAAGCGGCTGCCTTTTCTATACACCCAGTCCGTGTCTGCGCTGATGGTGGGTTCCGGGTCCAGTTTCTTAAGCAGCATGAAAAAACCAAGACCAGTGAACAGCAGTATCCCCAAAGCACTGGTAACATGCTCGCCGGTATAAGGATCAAAGTGTACCGCAAATGGAAGAAGGCGATAAAGAGGTTCTGGGAACACGCCGATTCCAATGCACATAAACGCCGCCATTCCCATGGCGATCAGCATATTGACCGGCGGCTCCTTGGCACGGAGTCCCGAGTCCTTTCCGAAGAACATGTAATAAGGCAGTTTAAGGCCTGTGTGCAGGAACGTCCCGGCAGAGGCCATGGTCAGGAGAAGAGCGATAAGCGGCCTGTGATCGTGAGTGGCGCCGGAAACCACCATCGACTTGGTGACAAACCCGCTGAACAATGGAAAGGCCGAAATGGCGAAACCACCGATCATATAGAGAACCAGGGTGATCGGCATGGTCTTGTAAAGCCCCCCCAGTTCTGTAAGTTTGCGCTTGCCGGTCATTTGGATGACCGCACCTGCGCCCATAAAAAGCAGGCCCTTATACAAAATGTGCGCAAATGCATGGGATACTGAGCCGTTTAAAGACAGATCAGTTCCGATACCAACACCCGCCACCATGTACCCAACCTGGCTGATGATGTGATAGGCAAGCAACCTGCGGGCATCATTTTCAAGAACCGCATAGACAACGCCGTAAAGGGCCATGATAGTTCCCAGCCAGACCAGAAGTTCTGTTCCTGGGAAAGCGCGTACCAGCACATATACCGCTGTCTTGGTGGTAAACGAGGCCATGAAAACAGAACCCGTTATCGTCCCTTCCGGGTAGGCATCCGTCAGCCAGGCATGAAGAGGCGGCACAGCAGCGTTTACGATAAACCCGGTAAGGATGAGATAAAAAGCCAAACTGCCGTCTTTCTCAAGCGGACCAAAGGCAAGCGATTTGGTGCTAACATAGTGCAGAATAATGCCGCCCAACAAACAGACTCCACCAAAAATGTGGACCAATATGTACCGGTATCCAGCATCAATTGCCTGCTTTTCGCGTTTAGCAAAAACGAGATAGGCGGAAGCAAAAGCCATCAGCTCCCAGAAGACGAACAGAGTAAAGTAATCGCCGGCAAAGGTTACACCAAGAGATCCCCCGATATAGAGGAAGGCGGCGATATGCTGTCCATTATCTTTTACATGCAATGCATACACAATACCGATAAAAGACATAATGGTAAATACCCAGCCAAAAACTACGCTGAGCTTATCGACCGCGCCAAAAACAAGAGAGTTGCCAATGAAACTGTAGGTCCAGTAGGTTCCCTGGGACATTAACGAAACAGACAGCACCGCCAAGGCTGGAATAGCCATAAGATAGGCCTGCTGCACCTTCCCTCGAAGGAAAGGAATCAATAATGCCCCAAAAATAAATAACATTGACGGGTGAAACCAATCAATCATCGTAATAATCCTCGCGCTTCATGATACCGCCTTGATGACCAATGAATTTAGAAACCAGAATGATGACAACGCAAGAAAAAAATCCATAAAATGCGCCCCAGCCTGGTATTTTGTCCCAAATATAGATTGCATGGTCACGATGGACAAAAAAATCCGATAGGAAAACCGCCACAAGCGAAACATAGCCCATCTTTTTTAATTTACCGGCATTGTCCGGATTACCGATAAAATCAACAATTTTTTTGATCATCGGAGAACCTCCTGGGCAAGATCTAAGAAATAGACCGGAAAAATCCCGATAATCAAGGAGATAATAGCCGTCAGGACAAGCGGCACCACCACCATGGGATTTTCTTTTATTTCTTCATGATGGTCCTGAAGATCATGATCGGAATGAGACGAAACCCTTTCTTTTTCGAAAAAAGCTTTATAAGTGATCGGTAAAAAATAGGCCGCATTCAGGATGGTACTCCCCAGCAGCACCATCAGAATAGGGAGTTCCTTGGCTTCTATCGACCCTAATGCAATAAACCACTTGCTGATAAATCCGGCGGCAGGCGGCACCCCGATCATGCTTAACGATGCGATAAAAAACGCGGCCATTGTCCAAGGCATTTTTTTGCCGATATTGGACAACTGACTTATCTCAGTCTTGTGCGCCGCTGTGTAGAGGGACCCCGCGCAAAAGAAGAGCGTAATCTTGGAAAATGCATGATTGGCAATGTGGACTATTCCTCCAGCCATGCTGTATTGCGTTAAGAGCACCGCACCAAGAATCACATAAGAAAGCTGACTGATGGTTGAATACGCAAGCCTGGCTTTTAAATTGTCCTTTGACAGTGCAATTATCGACCCCACCAGGATGGTAAATGAGACAATGTAAGCTGTTGTTATGCCCAGGTTGAGACTTGCCATCAGGTCAATTCCATAGATATGGAAAACAACACGGAGGATGGAGAATACTCCGACCTTCACAACCGCAACCGCATGCAACAATGCGCTAACGGGCGTCGGCGCGACCATTGCGGACGGTAGCCAGTTGTGAACAGGCATCACCCCCGCTTTGGCAAAACCGAACAGAAACAGGAAGAACGCTACAAAGAGAAGGCTTGATCCCTGCGCGTGCCGCAAAAGCCCATGGCTTTGAAAATCGGTGGTTCCTGCAACAATATAGACGATGATGATCCCGGACAAGAGAAGAGTTTTGGAAAGACTGAAAAGATACAGAAAATATTTTCTGGCACCCTCTATGGCCTCCGGCGTTTCTTTATGCCCGACTAAAGGAACGGTGGCGAGGCTCAAGATTTCATAAAAGATAAAGAGAGTGATCAGATTGGCTGAAAAAGCAACACCCACCGTCGCGGAAAGACTGATCGCAAAGCAAGTATAGAACCTTGTCTGCGAATGTTCCTTCCCGCTGCGCATATACCCGATAGAGTAAAAGGTGGTCACGATCCACAGAAAGGAGGAAATAGTTGCAAATAATAGACCGAGAGCGTCAACCCGGAACTTTATGTCAATTCCTTCGTAAAAACTGATCAAGGTATATTCTATGGTATGACCTGAGAAAATGACAGGAGCCATGGAGATGACAATGGAAAATTTCACAACCCCGGCCAGTACCGACCAGAATTCCCGCAGATTGGGGCGATCTTCCCCTGTAGCCAAAATCAAAGGAACGGCAAGAAGAGATGTCAGCACCGCAAGCATGGGCTTTATGGATAGAATCGTTTGCACGTTTTCATTAACCTTTACTTAAATTAATATCGTCAACATTAATAGTCGCTTTATTTCTGAAAAGCGAAATGATAATGGCAAGTCCAACCGCCGCTTCAGCCGCGGCAACGGTCATGATCATAAACACAAAAACATGGCCATTCATATCGTTTAAAAATTTTGAAAAAGATAGAAAAGTCAGATTTACGGCATTCAGCATCAATTCAATGCACATGTAGATAATCAAGACATTCCGTCTCGTAAATACGCCTACGGCGCCAATTGAAAAGAGTATGGCCCCCAGTATCAGGTATGAGTTCAATGAAACCATAAATCACCTATTCATGATTCGAAATCTTCAGATTTACTTCGAATCATCAATCCTCCTTTTTGCTAAGATGACAGCACCAACAATGGCAGCGAGCAATAAAAACGAGGCGACTTCAAACGGCAGCAAAAAATCGGTGAACAGCAATCTTCCAACTGCCTTTGTGGTGCCAAATGGATTAGCAACATCGCCAGCTTTAATCAGGGAGGGATCAATCTCCGCCAGAGTCGCCATTGTAATGAAAAGGCTGCCAACGATTGCAACACTACCGAATTGAATCATGACCTTCCTGCGGGACGTAGCCCCTTCTTTCTCATGAACATTCAAGAGTAGAATCACAAAAAGGAACAAGACCATTACAGCCCCGGCATAAACGATAATCTGGAGGGCGGCAAGCAAATGCGCATCTAACAGTACATATATTCCGGCCAGGAAAAACATGGTCAGAACAAGGTTCATGGCCGCTGTCACCGGTTTTATGTTGGTCACCATCAAAGTCGCCGAAAGCACCGCGCCCAAACCGAATATGTAGAACATCAATAATTGCATTTAGAGTATATCCCTCTGATATATTCAAGACGGTCTTTAACGCTTTTTTCCGGCCTTAAAAGCATCTCTTTTGTATAGTGCAAGCTATTTCTATCCCTCTTGGCAAGCCCTTCATATTCAGCGCTCATGACAACAGCCTCTTTGGGGCATACTTCCTCACAGAAGCCGCAGTACACACATCGGGACATATCCAAGGAATAACTGGACGGATATCGCTCGCCGTTCTCTCTTTCTTCAGCGATAATAGATATAGCTGAGGCGGGGCAGATGCTTTCACAAAGCCCACATGCTACGCACTTCTCTGTGCCGTTTTCCCGCATGACCAAGACAGGTCTGCCGCGATAGGCTGGCGGAAGCGTTACCTTTTCTTCCGGGTAATAGACCGTAATAATGGCTCTTTTTTTACCCTTGGGAGGTAGGATAAACCCAAACATATTGACGACGAAATGTTTGGTTGTAATGGTCATACCCCTGACTATCTCAAAAATATAGAGTCGTTCCCATAAGGTCAACTCAATATTTTTCCTCACTCTTTTGGGCTTCAATTTTTCAATGGAAATGCCCATAACGGGATATTTATTTGTACTATCTAAATCTGCCATTTTATTTAGCCAAAAGCACGAGTCCGGTTATAAATATATTTATGAGGACAATCGGAAGAAACATTTTCCACCCGAGTCTCATGACCTGATCATAACGAAAACGGGGTAGAGTCCATCGAATCGTCATTTGAAGCCAGATAAAAAAGATTACCTTTGCAAAGAAAGTGGTGATGTTCACCAGTATTGCCAGAATACTCGCCCCATTAGGACCTGCAAAGGAAAAGAAATCCAAAAGCATAAGATCACTTACAAAAGGCAAATGCCATGCACCAAAGAACATGGTGGTAACAAGGCCGCCTATGGTTACGATTTCAAGGAATTCTCCCATCCAGAACATAACAAACTTCATCCCGCTATATTCCGTGAAATACCCAGCTACAAGTTCAGATTCCGCCTCGGCGACATCAAATGGAGCCCTCTTGTTTTCGGCTATGGCACAGGTAAAGAAGAGGACAAATCCAACTGGCTGCAAGAAAATTCCCCAATTGAAAAAATCAACCTGCATGGCGCCAATTTCGCTGAGCCTGAGAGTGCCATACACCATAATCACACCGATAATATTTAGCCCCATGACCACTTCGTATGAAAGCATCTGGGCTGATGCTCGCAGACCACCGAGAAATGACCAGTTATTATTGGATGCCCATCCGCCCAGCACAGCACCAAAAGAGGCGAGAGAGGCAAAAGCGAATATGAAGAGAAGCCCCACATCCAGGTCTGCAATAATCAGGTTGACCCGGTGACCAAAAAGATCATATTGGCCCCCAAAAGGGATAACGGCAAATGCAATGATTGCAGGTGTCAGACTGATAAACGGCGCAATAGTATGAATTAGCCGGTCAGCCCCATCAGGAATGAAGTCCTCTTTTGTTAAGACCTTAATTGCATCCGCAATGGGATGAAAAAGACCGATGATGGTGAATCCGCATATATCAGCTCGATTCGCCCCAACCCTGTCCTGCATCAGCGCACTCTGCTTTCTTTCCACCCATCCTAAAATAGGTGAAAAAAAGCCAATATTAACGCCAAAAATGAATAATATTTTAACAATAGATTCAGTGAGTTCAGCAACCATGGCTATCTATCACATTCTCCGCCTATCATGTTAATCATGTCAAAAGTGGGGACGATATCCGCAATGAATCCACCCTTTACCATCTTGGGCATGGCGGCGGTAAGGGGGAAACATGGGGGTCTCACCCTGCACTTATAAGGCTTACCACTTCCATCGCTTACCAAATAGAAACCAAGTTCGCCATTCGCCCCCTCAACAGCCGAATAAATCTCACCTGGAGGCGGTTTGATTCCTTCCGTGACGGT
>CAIMCT010000201.1 GCA_903839535.1 uncultured Desulfobacteraceae bacterium | reverse complement strand
GATCCCCCACCCCAACCCTCCCCCGCTGGGAGAGGGAGTTTATGAAAAGCGCAGATTATGCCAGTTCGCAGTATACCTCCGGAAGGAAATAGCGTCAGAAAAAGACTATGCTAAAATGATCGAGCAAATCGACAAATACTGGGATAAACTTTTTGCCGACCCGATCACCGTATGCACTTCCACAGGCAGACTCGATATTCAACCTCAACGCGCAAATAATATCATTGAACGAATTTTTCGAGATTTAAAACGCGGCAGCCGGAAAGATGCCAACCGTTGTTTGCGGCCATAGAATAGAATAATTTGAGGGATTGCATTTTTTTCCTTTCATTCATTCCTCCATGTAATCTGGGTTAAAATTCGATATCATCACATCCCTACAATACAACTTGCTAACAATAATACCACACAACAACTTTAAGCAACATATTTCTGAGTATAACGGATTTTGGAGGGCAGAGATCCCAGAACTTTCTTTCAATGCAAGATTGACATCTTTCGCATGTACAACGCTGGTGAATGATGGACGGTCATAACGAGCGTTATTTTAACCCATTTGCACAATATTCACAATAAGTTTGCCTGGCGCATCAGTACCTTTAGATCAGGGACATTCTCGGCGAAGCTTAGCAATACTTCAATCAATCTCTCATATCTAAGTGTGGCCCGGATATCTGTGTGCTTGCTTCAACCTATCAGGATACTGCGCCTGTCCCACCATGCAAAACCAAATACTACAGCAAACAGGGGCGGTAAAAATGGTGGCAAGTGCATAAACATATCGGCTGTCTGCCCAAATCGCTTGTCCATCTGCTGCATAAATGCTGTCTGGATTGCCTCCACACGCACCAATCGCTCGCGATCAGCCTGGGTGAAGCCGTCCAGCGCCAAGGCAAGCGACAAGTTAGGGATATCTTGACCCACCTTAAAATTTCGGCTATGGTATTCTAAAAACAAATATTTCAGTTCTTCTTTTGTTGAGAAGACAAGGAGCGACCATGAAAAAACTGCCTATTGGCGTACAAAGCTTCGAGATCATGCGATCCGATGCATATTACTATGTTGACAAAACGCCCATCATTAAAAAGATAGTGGATCAAGGCCGATATTATTTTCTGTCCCGCCCCCGGCGCTTTGGCAAAAGTCTGTTTCTGGATACACTGAAGCAGGCTTTTGCCGGGAAAAAAGAGTACTTCAGGGGCTATTTCTTGAACATCATTGGGACTGGGATGTACGTTATCCCGTTATCAGCCTCAGCTTTGGAACTGGTTTGGTGGGAAGCCGCAGTGAACTGGATAACGCCATATTCTCCATGCTGCGTGAACAGACGAATCTGCATGGACTAACACTTGAAGAAGCCGCAATACCATTCAAATTCCGCGAACTGATCATCAAACTTCATGATCAGCATCAGCAAAAAGTCGTGATCCTGATTGACGAATACGACAAGCCCATTCTGGATAACATTGAAAATCGGGATATCGCCAGGGAGATTCGTGAAGGACTGAAGAATTTTTATTCGGTTATCAAGGACTGCGACAGATATCTGAAATTTGTTTTTATCACCGGAATATCGAAATTCAGCAAGGTCAGTCTTTTCAGCGTGTTGAACAACTTGGAGGATATCACCTTGGACCAGGATTGTGCCACAATATGTGGCTACACCCATCACGAATTGTTAGTGACCTTTGCAGACCGGTTGCAGGGGGTGGATATTCAGAAGCTAAGGCGATGGTACGATGGCTACAACTTCATGGGGGATCATGTCTATAATCCGTTTGATATTCTGCTTTTTCTCAAACATCATCAGTTTCGGAATTACTGGTTTGAAACCGGAACGCCAACATTTTTGATGAAGCTCATTCAGGAGAAACAGTACTCTGCTTTGGACATTGAGTTGATTCAGACATCAGAAAACATGATGAGCTGCTTTGATGTCGATGTGATGGATTTGGAAACGCTTCTGTTTCAAACCGGATATCTAACAATCAAACTTTACGGATAAAAATAATCGGCATTCAAAATGCCCGCGACATCGCCTGTGGCCAGCCAATGCCTTTATTCATGATGTGCAATTTAGCAAGCTTTTCTTTCCTGAACCGGAAGACGATAGAGCTTCGGTGAATACCAGATTCGATGGCAGCCCTTCTGATGATCAAATGTCCATCACACCTAAGGAGAATACAATGGAAGAAATACAACTCTTTAATTTTGAGAATAATGTTCATGGTATTGTCAACTCAGTAATAAATTCTCATCAGCCTGTAATGATAAGGGACAAAGGAAAATTTCTGGTAAAGATTGTTCCTATTTCGTATCCTGAACAGGAGTCGTGGCTGGGGTGTATGAGAGGTAATGGTAAGATTACAGAAGATATTATTTCACCAGCAGAAGATACTGACAATTGGAAGGTACTTTCAGAATGAAATACCTGCTGGATACACATATATGGCTATGGAGTCTCCTTGAGCCTGATAAACTTGACGCAAATGTTGTGAGCGTGCTCGAAAATAAAGGATACGCTCAGAAAGTGTCAACAAGAAAATGAAGGATGCCAAAATATTTTATTGACTTTTCTGCCATATTACATAAAATATCCCAAACGACATTAACTCTGAATGGGGTATTCCATGCTTGAATATTTTTATCGAACCGATGATCAGGAGCTTTTCTGCGGACGCGAGGAGCAACTGGCCGGACTCGCAAACGCTTTACTGGCTTGCCGACCTTTGGATATGCATCTTTCCGGACTGCGCCGGATCGGCAAAACTATGCTGATCAAGGAATTCATCAAGAGACAGCTCCCAAACCCTGCGTTGTTGCCAGTTTACATCAATCTTGAAGAAATTGCCGAAACTCCAGAGGATTTCGCCCTCAAATTCATCAGTTGGCATATTTACTGGTTGCAAGGGAAGGGGGAGACCTTGCCGCTCCCCTATCTTCACCTTCCGGGCCTGCTCTGGGAGATCATCGACAAGGAGGTCAGGGAAGCGGTCCAGCCGGTAGCGCGGGAGCTGGAAAAAGCGCGCCCAGACCGCCAGGTACTCTTTCAAGCATGCTTCTCCTTCCCTTCGGAACTTGCGCGGATCACCGGACGGCGGGTACTATTGTTCCTTGACGAATTTCAGGAGATTGTCCACCTGACCAATTTTGATCAGGCGAAAAATGTCCTGAAACTGCTGCGAGCCGCCAAGGACCGTTCCCATGAGGTTTCATGGTGTACCTGCGGCTCCATCATATCCGAGATGGATGCCATCGCCCGCACCCCGGAAAGTCCTCTTTTCAACCAATTTTCCCACCTGGCAATCCCCCCATATATCCGTGAAGATTCGGAAACGCTGATCCGCAAATACCTTCCAGATTGCGATAACCGCCTGGTGGGGCTATTCCATCACTTCAGCGCCGGATCGCCATTCTATCTGACTCACCTATTGCGGCGTCTTACCATTCTGGGAGCGCGCGGAGACGATATCTCCGAGGCCCTTATCAAACGGGCCTTCATAGCCGAAACCCTTTCTCCAGGCGGCATGATCAATTCCTACTGCACCTATCTGTACAATGTCTCTATCCAGCGAGCCAAAGGATATGGCGTTCTCCGTTCGCTCCTCGACAATATTGCCGTCTCCGACGAGGCATTGAACCAATCGGAGCTGGCCAGGCGTTTAAAAATGACCCAGGGAGCAGTGAGGAGCAATTTGAACGAACTTGTGGCTGTAGGTGTACTCTATGAGCGGGAACGGTGCTACCACTACACAGATCCGGTGCTCCGCTACTGGGTCGCATATGTGCAGAACGGGATTGAGGTCTCCGAGTTTCCCACTGGAAAGGATCTGCTACTCCTCATTGATGAATTAGACCGAAAATACCAGGTTGCCTCCACAGAGTTGGGGAAGAGTCGGGAGGAGACCATTCGGGCGTTAATGCGCAATTTCCGGGGGCGGAAGGTTGCCGGGAGCTTCTTCGGTATGCAGGAATCTGTCACTTTGCCCTGTTTTACCGATGTCGCCAACTTCCGCTCGCCTAATGGTAGAATGGAGATTGACGCGCTGGGGAGCGGTACGGAGTGCTGGGCCGTGGAGGTCAAGTGGAAGAAAAAGGCGGTAGGCATGAAGGAACTGGCCTCTTTTGCTGATTTGGCCGAAAGTCTGGCAGACCGGCTCTGGTATGTTTCGCGAGCCGGTTTCACCACTGAAGGACGGAAGTATGCCGCTGAACGCGGGATATTGATTTCGGAACAGCAGCAGCTTGAAGGGCTTATCCGGGAATTTTCTCCGCTCACCGTTTAGAACAATCGTAATGATCAATATCTTCATCTGATACGAGATTTATATTGACGGCGGTGGATCGTATCAGGGCAGCGGCAGTAATGTGGCGATCTGGAAAAATCCTGTCTGTTTCTGATGCATCTTTTGACTTTTTTCGGGAAAGGATTATGGTGTATGTCCAATGAAATATAATGGAGGGGAAAATGACTACTGCAATGACACTCCGAATTGATGCTGCGATAAAGAAAGAAGCGACTAAATATCTGGAACAACTCGGTCTTTCGACAAGTGAGGCCGTTCGTTTGTTTCTGTATAGTGTCGTACGACACAAGGGGTTGCCTTTTGAGATCAAAGTTCCGAACAGAGAAACTGAACAAATATTGAACCAGGTCAAATCAGGAGAACAGATTGATGCAGTTTCGTTTGAAGATATTCTTTCGGAGTTAAGCAATGTCCGCCGTCAAAAGACATAAACAGTTTCTCAAGGATTTTGCCAAAATATCGATTTCGGACAACCATTTTGCCAAAT
>CAIMCT010000200.1 GCA_903839535.1 uncultured Desulfobacteraceae bacterium | reverse complement strand
GATCCCCCACCCCAACCCTCCCCCGCTGGGAGAGGGAGTTTATGAAAAGCGCAGATTATGCCAGTTCGCAGTATAGATGGAATCAATTACATTTTGCCGGTAGATGCCACATTGTCAACTGAACGGGATCTGAGCTGGGAAGTATCTGGATCTTACAACTGTGCTGAAGCAGATGGAAGGTCATAACCGCGTGAATCTGCTGTTTCTGGATGCCTGCCGGGATAATCCGCTATCGCAGACATTGGCCAGAAGCATGGGAGAAAGCCGATCATCCGTGATTGGCAGAGGACTTGCGCCCATGAAGGCCAACGCCGGAACACTGATATCGTATTCGACCAAAGAAGGCGAAGTTGCGGCGGATGGCAAAGGCAAACACAGTCCCTATACCGAAGCCCTGTTGAAACATATCGAGATGCCTGGAATCGAAATCGGCCTGATGCTCCGAAAAGTGCGGGAAGAGGTGATCGCCGCTACAAAGAACAAGCAAGTGCCGTGGGAATATGGATCGCTTCTGGGTGAATTTTATTTCACCGGACCGGTGACGATTCAGGTACAGCCAAAAGCGTATAATTCTGCTACTGGATCAAAAAATGAATCCCTGTATTGGGAGTTCATCATGAATGAAAACGATCCGGCTGCATTTGAGGATTATACTGAGAACTGGCGTAATCTGCGCTTTCATTATGCTCCCTCCCCCAGCGGGGGAGGGTTGGGGTGGGGGTCCAAAAGTTAAGATTATGACCGTTGGCAGTATATATAAAAAAATATCCCGATGGTGAATTTGTAGAACCTGCAAAAAGAAAGATCAATGCACTCAAAAAAGGCGGCGCAAAGCCGTCTGTAGTGGATGTCATTCCACAAAGTGCGCAGATAAAGCATTCCACATATATCCAGCGATCCAAGCGATGCACTGGTGGTGCTTGATGGCAATCCAATAGGCAATACGGATATGGAGATATCCGGCGTTGACATTGGAAAAAAAATCGAGGTGAAAAAGGATTGTTTTGAAACCAAAACCATTGAAGTGGTTATCAATTCGAATCAACAGCTCAAATTGAATCTGAAACTGAAACCGTCGTGTGGTGCAATATCTGTCACCAGTAACCCGGCCGGCGCAGACATTCTTATGAATGAAAAACTCATGGGCGTAACTCCGGCGGAACTGGCTGAATTGAAGGATGGAACATATACGATCAGCCTGAAAAAAGATGGGTATGAAGAATGGAAGGATATCGCAACTGTAAAGGCCGGGAAGACGGTTTTGATAAAGGCAGACAGGCTGAAGCCAGCGGTTATGGCCAAACCACCATCACAGCAGCCATTGACTGAGATCAATCCCCCGGTTGCCGCACAAAAGACATCAGATTTCTCATGATATACTTGAGACCGGATAAATTTAGCCGACACAAGAGCGTGAGTTTCTTATTCCAATTTTCACAAATTCTTACGCTCTTGTGGCGGATGGTCCGCAGTATGGAAAGGCTGCGAGTTCTTCACCCCCACAGCCATTGTTAATATCGCTGTTCTCGCGGAGACATTAGGTGATTTCCAATAAAAGAATATACGGCCTTGATCATCGTTTCGGCCAGCCGGGTTTATTTCGTAGGGGCGAATCTTGTATTCGCCCTTTCG
>CAIMCT010000199.1 GCA_903839535.1 uncultured Desulfobacteraceae bacterium | reverse complement strand
GATCCCCCACCCCAACCCTCCCCCGCTGGGAGAGGGAGTTTATGAAAAGCGCAGATTATGCCAGTTCGCAGTATAGTTTATGGAAAATGCAGATTAGTATAAATGGCTGGCGATGATTTCCACCGGGTGCATAATCGGTTTGCGGCTGAACTGGGACATCTGCATGGCGCATGTCGGGCAGTCGGTTACACCTGCATCTGCACGGGATACATTGAGCTGTTGAAGCATGTCCGATCCGATGGCAAGGCTTAAGTCGAAATGATCCGCCGACAGGCCCCAAGCGCCGGCCATGCCGCAGCAAAGGGTTGCTGGATGCTCAATGACAGCGCCCTTGAGGCCGTATAGCAAAAGACTCGAACTGTCTGGCTCCGGCTGAACTTTCAAATGACAGGGCGTATGATAAAAAAGGCGCATCCTGGATGTCTCTGTTCGCAGCCGTTCGGAATAGCGGTTGATCAATCTGCTGATGTGAATCAGTTTTTCCTGAATGCTTCGTACAAAGACAGAATCCCCCAGAGAGCTACTCTCCTGCATCAGAGCAAGCCCGCAGGATGAACATGAGACCGCAAGATAATCCGCAGACTCAATCATTTGGCCCCAACTGAGAAAATTTGCTTCGAGTCTTTCCCTGGCCTGTTGAATCATGCCTTTTGCCAGCATGGGAAGTCCGCAACAGTGCTGTTTCGGAGTCAGCACTGTCATTCCCATTGAGTTCATTACCAAAATTGCGGCTTTTCCGATCGACGGACGCAGGTATGCGGCGTAACAACCGGCAAAATAGAGAACCTTTGGCGCTCCGTGGCCCGAGCTGAATGGGATTTGCTCAAAAAGATGGTTTTTAGCAAAAGGCGGCAGACTGCGGCGCGAAGCGATGCCGGTGACTTTTTCTCTTAGAGTTTTGACTACTGGCATATCCAGAAGAGGAGTCAGCAGACTGGAGATTTTTCCTGCGACCTTTCCTGCGCGCTCGGCACCGACAACAAGCTTTTCATGAAAGGATGCGCCAAAGCGCGAAATGGCTGCTGCACGGGCCTCCATGACCATTTTGGGAATATTAACTCCCGATGGACATTCATGAAAACAGCTTCCACAAAAGATGCACCGCGAAATGATATGTTGAAAGGTCTCATGATACAGCAGGCTGCTATCTATGGCGCCGCTTATCAGCAGTCTCAGGATGTTGGCTTTTGCCCTGGGAGCCGCTGATTCCTCCCGTGTGACTTTATAAACCGGGCACATTCTGGTGACGGAAGTAACAGTGGTGCATTTGGCGCAACCGTGGCATTTTTCGATCTCGCTTACGAAACCTTCCGGCCATAGTAACTGCTTTTCCGGCAGGTCCGCCACGATATGATAGTTCGGCCCATAGCGAAGGTCCTGCGCCAGTTGATCCGGATTGTCGGATGTGATGATATCCGGATTAAAGCGGTTTTGGGGATCAAGCAGGTTCTTGATTTCCAGAAAAAGCTGAAATATCTTGGGATACTGGTGCCGGATGTAAGCACTGCGAAGCCTTCCATCCCCATGCTCCCCGGAAACAGAGCCGCCAACGGAATGCACCAGATCAAACACTGCATCCGCAATTGGCTTCATTTTTTTTACATCGTTCGGGTCCTTCAGGTTCAAAAGGGGCCGGGTATGCAGCAGGCCTTTGGCAATGTGCCCGTAAACCACAAAAGGGACTTGGCATTGGTTAAGAATCGAATAGATTCCCCTGAAATAGTCAACAAGCCTGTCGGTAGGAACGGCGGCATCTTCAATCAGAGCCAGGATTTTTTTCTGGCCTTTCAGTTTGTAGAGAATTGGGACAGCAGCCTTGCGAACAGCCCAGAATTTTTCCTTTTCCAGGGAGGTGATGGCGATATGGGAATTTTGCGTGTATCCGCGTGATGCCAAAATCAGCCTGGCCTGATGACATAGGTTCATGCAGGGTTCAGGTGTTTGAGAATCAAATTCTATGAGCAGAACGTTGTCGATGCCTTCCGGAATATGGTCTTTGAGCCGCGGATCATGTTCCATAGCCAGATTCAGCAAGGACTTGTCCATGATCTCAATGCCGGACGGACTCAACTGCAGAATTTCCTGAACAGCGCGGGCGGAGGATAGAATATCTTTGAAAAATGCCACAACCAGAGCATCATGCGCAGGTTTGGGCAAAAGCCGAAATTTCAGCCGGGTGACAACCCCCAGCGTGCCTTCTGCGCCGGCAAACAGCCGGGTCAAGTTCAGTCTGCCATCTCTGACTAAACCCCTCAGATTATACCCTGCGGTATTACACCGGATGTCCGGATATGCGGACTCGATATCTGCACGATGGCGATCATACAGATCGAAAATTTTTCGAAATTGATCGGGGAGTCTCTGGTAAGGGGTGTTCAAAATATCGGAAAGGACAACTACATAGCCTGTGCTGAGCACCACCTCTGCATCCAGAATGTAATCGGCGACATTTCCATATTTTACCGAATGCGCGCCGCTGGCATTAGTGGCATACATGCCGCCAAACGAGGCGTATTCACCGCTGGAAGGGTCGGGCGGGAAGAAAAGCCCTGTGTCCCTCAGGACAGCATCCAGTTCTCCCAGCCGGTATCCTGGCTCGCATTCCATCCAGATGTTTTTGATATCAAGATGAAGGATGCGGTTCATGTTTTTTGAAAAATCCAGAACAATGCCGTTTCCAAGGGCCGACCCGCAAAGACCACTGCCGGCGCCGCGGGAGTGGATCGAAAGTCCGTTCTCGCCTGCAAAGCGAACCGTTTGAATCACGTCCTCAACTGATGCAGGATAAACCACAGCCGCCGGTTTGATTCGGTAAATACTTCCGTCCGTGGACAACAGCCCGGTTCGAATAGGGTCCGTGAAGACCTGGCCTGCGATCCCGTCCTGAAGGGATTCAATCACAGAGAATATCCTTCACTGGAGCATAAAGGGTTTATAAAGCGGGCTGTGAATGGAATGTGACCTTATGCAATCATGTTGATCAGGGCGCCACGCATTTCGAGGCCGGTTTCAATCACCTTCAGATTTGCATTGTAAGCGTGCTGTGCTGGGATCAATTGAGTCATACCTTTCACCACATCCACATTCGACATTTCTTCTACACCATTCTCAGCCGACTTGTTCGGAGTTATGAGGCCTTGTGAATTATTCTTTACAACATTAGCTTTTACCGTTTGCCCCTGACCGCTTTCGATTACAACACCGCTGCTTTTATATCCATAGGTATTGACATTGGCCAAGTTTTTGCCCGTAACGTTCATTTGGGTAGAAAGTGCATTGAGTGCAGAAAGACTGGTTCCTATATTCATGTAACCTCCTATCGCAGTAACTGTTTCCACCGTTTGCACACCTGTTGATGAATAGAAATAATCAAAAAACCGAACCACGGAAGTGATTTTCAGGAAGCGGATAAAATTACAATCTGATTAAACCGTGACAAAAAATGCCAATCGTTTAATATATTTTGTCAAGTATTGATCCCTGATTATGTCAACAGGCTTTAATATCAAGTTCAACTAATCCGGACTCGATACCCGCTTTTTCTTCATCGCTGCAGTGCTATACTGTCAACGGTCATAATCTGAACTCTTGAACCCCCACCCCAACCCTCCCCCGCTGGGAGAGGGAGTTTATGGAAAGTTCAAATTATGCCCGTTCGCAGTATAGCGCATGATATAATGAACTGTAGTCCATTATCTCATGGCATTAGCTGTTATTGTGTATGGACTCCTTGCTACAAAGTTTTTTTTGAACACCCTGCAACCTGCCTGTTTAACTGCCTTTGAATAATCGTGTGTGAGCACTGTTATCGCTGGCGAATATCCCCAGAAGACCGGGCCATCACCTTTGATATTTCGGCTTCCGCCTTGCTTCTTGTGTTTTAACTTCCGCCGAAGATGTATACTTTTCCGCTTTTTGAAACCCAACTTATGCAATAAGCCGCCATATCACCATTCCTGTTATTGTGTTTTGATAAAAAGCAATATTTGTGCCACTGGTCACGATTCACTCAGGATATCCGATCTGGTTCTACTGGATTTTGTGGTTGTTGATCCTCTTTGAATTTCAATTCTCAGGCCGTCCATGGATAGCAGGTTGCGAACTGTGGCAAAGAGAACTTTTCCCAGGTAACTTTGGATAATTTGCCGATATACTGCAATTTATTAATAACACCGATGGTGTTGATGTTTAAATCACCCTTCTTGCTTCTTGCCTTTTTTTGTGAAAGTGCTATTCTAACGGTTTACGAAGAAAGATATCAACTGTATTCCATTAAATTAAGTTAAAGATATGAGTCTTTCATACAAAAAGGATGAATATCCATGCATGAAATGGGCATCGCCATGCAGATTGTCGAGATCGCTGTCGCTTCAATTCCCGAACACCTGAAAAACAGCCGAGTGCAGGGTGTCTATCTAAAGATCGGCAAACTGTCTTCCGTGATTCCGGACAGTCTTAGGTTCTGTTTTGATATTGTCTCCAAAGACTCTGCGATTGCCGGGGCCACGCTGTATATTGAGGAGATTCCCGTGACAGCCAGGTGTAAATCCTGCAATAATCACTGGACAATTATCGGACCGGCCTTTTCCTGCCCCAGGTGCAGCAGCGGCAAGATAGAGCTGATCTCCGGCCAGGAACTGGACATTTCATCCATCGAGATTGAAGATGATTCAAACGGCGAGCAGAGTTCTGCGAACGCATAGTTTATGCAGGTCGCTGATTACCTCTTTGAAAAAGGAAATTCGTTATGGAAATAAAAGTTGTTAGAAAGGTTCTGGACGTGAATAACACTATGGCCGCGCAGAACCGGAAACTGTTTACAGATAAAAAAGTGTTTGTGCTGAATGTCATGAGTTCCCCTGGTTCAGGGAAAACCACGATGCTGGGGAAAACCATCAGCCGATTGATGCCGGACATCCGTACCGCCGTCATTGTCGGAGATGTCAGCACGACCAATGATGCCGACCGGCTGGCCAAAACAGGAGCCCCGGTGGTTCAGGTCAATACCGATGCTTTTGGCGGGGACTGCCATCTGGCTGCCCATGTAATTGCCAAGGCTGCGGAAAACTTTACACTGGCGGATGTGGACCTGCTCATTGTGGAAAATGTGGGAAACCTGGTCTGCCCAGCGGAATTTGATATCGGAGAAGATGCCAAGGTCGTGGTACTGAGCGTCACAGAAGGAGAAGACAAGCCCCTGAAATACCCATTGATGTTCAGGGTGTGTGATGCCGCCATTTTAAACAAAATTGATCTTCTCCCTTATTTGGAATATGACAAGGGTGAAGCGGTTCGAAATATCGTTCAGATTCATCCGGGCATTCCGGTATTTGAAATATCAGCCCGAACTGAGGATGGTATGGAGTTCTGGGTGATCTGGCTTAAAGAAAAGGTGAAAGAAAAATTGAACCCATGACAGATAATTCGGCGTGATCTTCAGAACCTCATCGGCAATGCGCTCAAGTCAACCGACAAGGATGATGGATCATCACCGTCCGCATCGAGATTGCAGCCAAGAACAAGATGCGTGTGTCGGTGGAGGATAACTGCCACGGGATTCCCCTGGAGTATCGTGGGAGGATATTTGACAAATTCTACCAGGTGGCGGCGCACAAACGGGGGTAAGTCAACACCTGTCTTGGACTGACGTTCTGCAAGTTAGCCGTCGGAGCTTCTGGCGGCCGGATCGGATCGGATTGAAAAGCGGTGTGGGCAAGGGAAGTACGTTATAGTTCGATTTGCCGCGAAGATGATCCAAGTTTTTATTAGGAGGCTATTATGAGGACATCACCGTCCGCCAACGAGTCCGAAACCTTCGCTACACCCAATTTATTACATATCACACTTTCCGCTCTCCGGAACTGGCGCATCTCCTGGATCGTGCTGGTGATAAGCCTGATGATTACCGCCGCTGCAACCCAGTACATGAAATCGATAGTGGAAAGGATTGCGGAGCAGGAATTCACCTCGCGTTGCGACGAGATTCAAAATAAAATTACAGAAAGGCTTGATGACCATGCACGCATCCTGCAGAGCGGGGCGGCGTTCTTTAATGCTTCCGAAATGATCACCCGCGAAAAATGGCGTATTTTTACCCAAATCCAGAAGCTTGAGAAACAACTCCCCGGTATTCAGGGCATTGGCTTCTCGCTTCTAATACCACATGAAGAGCTGTCCCGACATATACTGGAAATACGCAGTGAAGGTTTCCCGGAGTACAATCTGAAACCGGATGGTGATCGGGAAATCTACTCTTCCATTATCTATCTGGAGCCATTTTCCAATCGTAACCTGCGGGCCTTTGGCTACGACATGTTTTCGGAACCGGTGCGCCGGGCAGCCATGGAACAGGCGCGGGATACGGATGATGCCGCACTCTCCGGCAAAGTTGTTTTGGTTCAGGAAACCAGCAGCGACGTTCAGGCCGGCGCCTTGATGTACGTTCCGGTTTACCGCAAAGGCATGCCTGTCGAAACTGTAGAACAGCGCCGCGCCGCAATACATGGCTGGGTTTACAGCCCCTACCGGATGAACGACTTGATGCAGGGAATACTAGGTGCCAATTTTTTGGAAAAAGAAGAACGGCTTCACCTTCAGGTTTTCGACGGCGCGCAGCCTTCGCCCCAAAGTTTGCTCTATGAATGTCATAATGCGGAGGAACTCTGGCCTGAAGAGCGCTTCTCTCGACTGATTCCGGTTGATTTCACTGGTCAACACTGGACACTAAAAGTTACGCAAACCGGCGGCGGGTTCTTCACAGTGAGTTATGTGAGTGTATGGCTCACCTTGTTCTCCGGCGTTCAAATCGCGTTACTGCTGTTCGCCCTGATCCGTTCTCTGCTTCACACCCGCGCCAATGCGCTACTTATAGCAGAGGAGCTGACGGAGGAGTTGATAAAAACCACGATGCACGCCAAAGAGATGGCGGTTCGGGCGCAGGATGCCACCCTGGCCAAGAGCCGCTTTCTGGCCAATATGAGCCATGAGATTCGAACGCCGCTTAGCGGAGTTCTCTGCATGACTGGACTGCTGCTGGAGACTCCCCTTACGGACACTCAGCATCGCTATACAGAGAAAATCCTGGCAAGCGGTAAATCGCTGCTTGCCATCTCCAACGATATCCTTGATTTTTCGAAAATCGAGAATGGAAATCTGACCATTGAAAATATTCCATTCTCCCCGCAAGAGGTGATCGGCAACGCGATGAAGATTTTCGAATTTCATGCTGCTGAGAAGGGTATAGCGTTCCACACCGCCATTGACCCGGAGCTTCCCGCCGCTCTCCTGGGCGACCCCCTGCGTCTGGCCCAGGCGATCGGCAACCTGATGAACAATGCCGTCAAGTTTACGGCGGCGGGCGATATTCAGATAACAGTTAAGGTCCGGAGGCGGACCGCTGCGGATGTGGAGCTGGAGATTTCGGTGCAGGATACAGGCATCGGCATGACAGAAGAGGAATTGTCGCGGATGTTCACAGCGTTCACCCAAGCGGACGATTCCATGAGCCGTCGCTTCAGTGGTAGCGGCTTGGGGCTTGCTATCAGCCGACAGTTGATGGTACTCATGGGGGGTACGATCCGGGCGGAAAGTACACCCGGCAAGGGGAGCCTCTTTACTGTCGTTCTTTCTTTACCAATCGCTTCGGATGTCATGCGGAAGAGCCACGAGGCGCTGATCCCGGCCATCAGCGTTGCACTTGCCGGACGGCCTACTGTCTTGGCTGCCAGACCGGAAGGTCCGCCGGGAACTGCGGTGGAGCTGCATTCTTTGCTGAAGCAACTGAAGCTGGCGCTGTCGAGTAAAGAACCCCTGCCCTGCAAGAAAATCCTGGAGGTGTTGCTGAAAAGACGGTGGCCCGATGGCCATGAGATCGTCCTGGCGGAAGTAAACCGCCTGGTTCAGCAATATCGACTTGCGGAAGCGCTTACCATCCTTAGCAAAGAATTTAATGAATGATGAATGCAGGCGGACCATCACGAAAGACGCATGGAGTTGGACTACAGAGATTTTGCCGAAGTCTCTGAGGAAGATGTCCACAATGCGATATCAGTTGCACAGGAATTTGTTTCCGCAATCAAAGTGCTGACGGAATATCAAGAATTTAATAATGTCACGGAAAAAACAGAGGAAAGCGCCGATGACTGAAAAAAAGACATTATCAAACCAGGCGAACTATTTACGCCGTAAGGCGGAGGAAGAAGCCGCCAAAATGACTGAAAACTGGAAAACGCTATCTCTCGAAGGAACCCGGCATACGCTCCACGAACTGCGTGTTCATCAAATTGAGATTGAGATGCAGAACGAGGAATTGCGCCGGAAGCAGGCGCAATTAGAAGACTCGCGGGCGCGCTATTTCGATCTCTACGATATGGCGCCGGTGGGCTATTGCACCCTCTGCGAAAATGGGCTGATCCTGGAGGCCAATCTCACCGCCTCCACCCTGCTGGGCGTGGCCCGGAGCGATCTGGTCGAACGGCCAATATCAAAGTTTATCCTCAGGGAGGACCAGACCATCTACTACTTCCACCGCAAACAGCTCTTTGATATCGGTGAACCGCAGAAATGCGAGTTGCGGATGGTGAAAAAGGACGGAACGGCATTCTGGGCGCTTATGGAGGCCACCGTCGCGCAGGATGTCGATGGATCCACCATAAGCCGCATCGTGATGAGCGATATCTCCACACGCAAGCGGCATGAACAGACCATTCTGGAATCCCATGACCAACTGGAACAACAGGTGTTGGAGCGAACCTTGCAACTTAGGCAGGAAGTCGAAGCGCGCAAACTTGCACAACTGGCCGCCGAGGAGGGCAACCGGGCTAAGAGTTCATTTCTTGCCAACATGAGTCATGAGATTCGGACACCCCTGAGTGGGGTTATCGGCTTGGCGGGGCTGCTTTTGGAAACTCCTATTACAGACAAGGCGCGCCGCTATGCAGAGATGATCCTGACAAGTGGTAAATCGCTGCTTGCCATCCTCAACGATATCCTGGATTTTTCGAGAATAGAGGCTGGAAAACTTGCAGTCGAAAGCATTCTTTTCTCCATGCAAGAAGTGATCGGCAACTTGATTAACATCTTCATACCCCTGGCGGCGGAGAAGGGGATCGCGCTCCACGCCACCATTGATCCGGAGCTTCCCACCACCCTCCTGGGCGACCCCAAGCGTTTGGCCCAGGTAATCAGCAACCTGATGAACAATGCCGTCAAATTCACTGCGGCGGGCGATATCCATCTATCTGTCTGGGTCCGGAGGCGTACCACTGCGGATGCGGAGCTGGAGATTTCGGTGCAGGATACTGGCATAGGCATAACGGAAGAGGAGTTGTCACGATTGTTCACGGCATTCAGCCAGGCCGATTCCTCCACGACCAGACGCTTTGGTGGAAGCGGCCTGGGGCTGGCGATCTGCAAGCAGTTGGTGGAATTCATGGGGGGGACGCTCAATACGAAAAGTACACCTGGCAAGGGGAGCCTCTTTACGGTCGTTCTTTCCTTACCCATTGCTTCGGGCATCAGGCTGACGGATTTGCAACGGCATCCGGAGATGCCTATAGGACTTTTCGCCGGTGTCCGGGCGCTGGTGGTGGAGGATCACGCGATCAACAGGGAGATTATCCTCACACTTTTGAGGCGGGCAGGGATTGAGGTGGATATCGCCATAAACGGCCGTGAGGCCGTGGAGAGTGTCCGCGCACAGGACTACGATATCCTGTTCATGGACATCCAGATGCCGGAGATGGACGGTTTTACGGCCACCCGACAGATTCGCAATCTGGACAGGGAGGGCGTTGACCGTTTGCCCATCCTCGCCCTGTCCAGCTACGCATTGGCTGGCGATCGGAAAAAAAGTCTGGCTGCCGGAATGAACGATCACCTTATCAAACCGATCGATCCCGACACGTTGGATGCAGCGCTGCGGCAATGGCTTCCCCCGGAAAAATGCGTGGCCGTCGCCGCCGATAAGTTGGACCTGCTTACAATATCGAACTTCATGTCCATCCCGCCGCATCCGGCTCTGGACGTGGAAGGAGGGCTGAACCGGCTGGGCGGCAACCGGAAACTCTACCTGAAGCTTTTACGCGATTTTGTCGCAATGTATGGGGAAACGCCAGCGTTGCTGCTGCAGGAACTGCGGACGGTCCGGCGGGAGGATGCGATCCACCGGGTCCACGCCATCCGTGGGGTTGCCGGCAGTCTCGGCGGAAAGGAGATGGAAGCCGCAGCCACGGAGTTGGAACAGGCATGTCAGGTGGCGGAGAATGCGGGGAATGGTATTCCTTTTGCGCTGGGGGAACCCCTGCGCGTATTTATCGACCGCCACGAGGCACTGATGATAGCCATTGGTGTTGTCCTTGCCGGGCAGCCTGCCGTCTTGGCAGCCAAACCGGAAGGTCCGCCGGGGACTGCGGCGGAGCTGCATTCTTTGCTGAATCGACTGAAGCTGGCGCTGGCGAGTAAAGAACCCCTGCCCTGCAAGAAAATACTGGAGGTGTTACTGAAAAGACGGTGGTCCGAAGACCATGAGAGCGACCTGGCGGAAGTGAATCGCCTGGTTCAGCAATACCAACTTGTGGAAGCACTTGCCTTTCTCAATAAACGCTCATAGCATGGTCTATGCCGCCCCCATGAATGACCAAAATATATAAAACTGGTAGCCGACACAAGAGCGTTTCTCACGCAAAGGCGGTAGGGGCGACCGGCCGCCCCTACTTGTTTCGTGTGTTTCGTGGTTTAAAAGTATTTTCACGGTAAAAGTATTTTGTATCTTTCTTAAATTCGATCACCCCGTATATGGAAATGATACTTCCCCCTTTGGAAAAGGGGGATCGAGGGGGATTTTTCAGGTGGATAGCCTCCTAAATCCCCCCTATCCCCCCTTTTTCAAAGAGGGGGGGGAATCCTTTCGATTTTAGTATTTTAGTATTTTAGATTGTTCGATGAAATTTAAGAAAGATACAGTATTTTCATGAAAAAACGGAGGAAAGAGACAATGATTGAGGCAATAACTGAGACAATGACAGAGGCAAAAGCGACTCTGCTGGTAGTGGATGATGCGGTGACCAATATCGACATACTCCTTGAGTCCCTGGGCGAAAACTACGCCGTGCGTGTCGCCACCGACGGTGCCGATGCCCTGGACAGCGTGAAAGAAGTCCGGCCCGATCTGATCCTCCTGGATGTGATGATGCCGGGTATGAACGGCTTCGAGGTTTGTCGCCACCTGAAAAATGATCCAGCCTTACGGGACATCCCGATCATCTTTCTCACCGCCCTGAACGAGGATTCCAATATGACTCATGGCCTGGATATGGGGGCCGTCGATTACATCACCAAACCCTTCAACCCGGCTATTGTCAAGGCCCGCGTCCGCAACCACCTGGAACTGAAAAAACACAGGGATCATCTGACATCGCTGGTGGCGCAAAGGACCCGTGAACTGGCGAAGGCTTGCAAAAGGTTGCTGGAATTAGGACGGCTCAAGGATGATTTTCTGGGAATGATCTCCCATGAAATACGCACCCCCGCTAGCGGAGTTTTTGGCATTGGTGAGATGATCATAGACTTATGCCCTCCCTCTGCAAATTGCACGCTATACAGCGATCTATTCCGAGAAAGCAGTTTGCGCCTGTGCAATCTGATTGAGGATACGACAATGATCTGCAATATAGAGAAGGCACCCCTGAAAAGCGGAGAAGCAATATCTTTTCCCTTGCTGCTTGACGAGGTGCGTGCATCCCTTCATGATATACAGATTTCAGTGATTAAACAGAGCGTCATGGAGCCAGCTTTCCTCAAGGGGGATCGCACCTTACTGAAACGCGCTCTGGAAACAATGGTCCTCCTTGCGACCACTTTCTCCCGTGACAAGCATACTGCTCATATAGCCGGGTTACTTGAGGCGCGAGTCCTCCGTTTGCATATTGATCTTGACGACTTGTCACTTTCAGAGGAACAGTCTGCCAATTTTTTCGAGATAAACTCTAACGTCAGGTCCGCATCAACTGCCGAAATGCTGGGACTGGCGCCTGTTGTGGCTCACAAAATCCTTTCCGCCTTTGGCGGCGAAATGAGACTGGTCAAGGGAGAAGGGAAAACCGGATATCTGGAGGCGATACTCATCAAGGGAACATAAAGAACATAAGTGACGTACATAAAAGGAAAATGCAGTTTGCCGACCATTCAAAGCATACAATGCTTATACGGACAATGCTGAGTCATAGCAGCGTATTTGCTGGTCAATCTGGCGGCGGACACAGGCGACTATTTCCGAGGGAGTTACATCAGCGCGGATTCCAGGGCAGAATCCCGCCATGATGCGCCAGTTTTGCGGGTCTTTAAGAACGCTTGGAATAAAAGGCCAAGCCTTGCACATTCGTGGTTTGACGGGATGAATCGTGCAGATTTTGTCTTTCCAGAAAACGCAGTATCCGTTTTCGGCCTGAGCCAGAACGTGTTTGCTGCCGGAAAGCTGACAGTATTTTTCCAGAAACAGTTGCGGATCGAAATGAATGAAGGCGGCTATCACCTGAACATCCTCAGGGGAAACGTAGGTTCCGCCGAATCCCTTGCAACAGTCGCCGCATTGCCGACAGTCGAAAATATCTTGTGGTATCGAAAGATCACATTGCATGGCGGGTCTCCATTGCTCTTTTCAGGGTAACCTGATCAATGTATTTCAAATCTCCGCCAATAGGCACCCCGGATGCAATGCGGGTGACCTTCACCGGAAATTTCTCCAGAAGACCCAGGAGATAGGATGCCGTCGCCTCGCCCTCCACTTGAGTGCCTGTGGCCAGAACGACTTCCTGAATCCCGCCTTCTACAATCCTTGCAATCAATTCCTTGATGCGGATGGCATCGGGTCCTATGCCATCCATGGGGGACAGTGCGCCTTGAAGGACATGGTACCGTCCATTATATGCGCCTGATTTTTCGATCGACACCATATCCGCAGGCTGTTCGACCACGCAGATCAGCCGCTGATCCCGGGAGGGATTGCTGCAGATGCTGCAATGTTCCTCTTCGCTTAGCGAAAAACATAGGGAACACCATCTGACCTTGTCCTTCAGCTCTGCGATGCTGCGCGCGAGCTGTTCCGCATCGCTGCGCGAAGACCGAAGGATATACATGGTTAGACGTTCTGCGGTTTTTTCGCCGATGCCGGGAAGCTTGCTGAGCTGTCGAATGACCTGTCGAATGGATGTGGGGTAATGGTTCATGGCTGTTACATCAGTCCTGGGATACTAAGGCCTCCGGTTAGTTTGCTCATTTCACCGGAAACCATTTCCTGGGATTTGGCAAGGGCATCATTGACTGCCGCAAGAATAAGATCCTGGAGCATTTCAACATCTTCCGGATCCACAACTTCTTTTTCGATCTGAATGGAAATTATATGCTGTTTGCCGTTGGCGACAACTTTGATCATGCCGCCGCCGGAAGCGGTTTCAACCGTTTTTTCAGACAGTTCTTCCTGAAGTTTCGCCATTTTGGCCTGAAGCTTCTGAGCCTCTTTCATCATTTGTCCTATATTTCCCATATTTTTCATCACCAGGGTCTCTCCTTTGTTTTTTTATCAGCAATTCATAATTCATAATTCATTCATATCTTGACATCGACAACTGTTCCGCCAAAAATCTCAATTACATCGGCGACGAGGGGGTGATTTAGTGCTTCCTGTCTCAGGTATTGGGCCTGGCTGGCTTTGACCTGGTTTTCCGGAAGCGGTTCTTTTTCAGTCTGGATAATGAGCTTTATCGGCTGCTCAAATAACTGGCTTACAACCGATTTCAGCATGGCTTCATTTTTCGGCAGACGGATTCTGTTAAGGTTGAATCCGTGTCCGGAAAGATAAATCTCCAGGGTATGATTCTCTATTTTCTTCAATTTGGATCGGGATAAAACAGGTGCAAGCGCCGGGGATGTCTCCGACACCTTATCCACAATCCGCTTCATGGCTGCATCCAGCGCAGCTTCGGACTCCAAGTCTCCGATTTGAAGCAGTTGCAGCGGGCCTCTTTCAGGAGGATGCGAATGAACGGCTGCACGCGGTTCAAATTCTGGCCGAGACTGATTCAGTTCGGGTTCAGGCTCCGGGCCAAGCTCAGTACCAGGTTCCGGGATTGCACACGGGCGCTGTTCTTCAACAATCTGATGCTGAGACGGATGATAAAATTCTTTTCGCAAAAGATCCAGCTTTTCGATGAGATCATCAATTGGCAGAGATGGCCGGGTCTGAATAATTCTGAAAAAGACCAGCTCCAGGGCCAATCTGGGTAGGCTGGAGTAACGAAGCGTGGCTTCCTCTGAAAACAGCATTTCAAAAATATGATTCAGGGATGAAACCGAAACCGATTTCACCTGCTGCTGCATCCGGTCAATTTCATGGGGAGGAACATCAACGAGTTTTTGAGCATTTTTGCTTATTTTTACAACAAGCAGGTTTCGAAAATGTTCAACAAGCGAGCTGTAAAGGCGCTTTAAGTCCAGACCGTTTTCATAACCGGTTTCTATAAGATTCAGAATTTCCGTGATATCTCCGTTTAATACCGCCTGGGAAAAATCAAAGAGAAATTGTCTGTCTATGACACCAAGAAGGCTGATGACCAAATCGTGGGTGATTTCGCCTTCGGAAAAGGAAAGTATCTGATCCAGAAGACTTAAAGCATCTCTCATGCTGCCGCCGGCTTCCTGAGAAATGATGAGAAGACTTTCCTGCGGAATATCCACAGCCTCCTTCAAACAGAGCGTTTGAAGGTGTTCAAGAATGGATCGGGTGTCTATCCGGCGAAGATCATGTCTCTGGCATCTGGAGAGAATGGTCAGGGGAATCTTCTGAGGCTCGGTGGTTGCAAACATGAACAACACATGAGCTGGCGGCTCTTCAAGTGTTTTCAGCAAGGCATTAAAAGCCGCAGCCGTGAGCATGTGAACTTCGTCAATTATGTAAATTTTATAGCGGCTGTGGGAAGGCATGTAACGGACATTATCCCTGATATCGCGGACCTGATCCACACTGTTGTTGGATGCTCCGTCAATTTCAAAGACATCGACCGCCTGGCCCGAGGTAATCTCGATGCACGAACGGCATACATTACATGGGGAGACTGTTGGGCCTTGCTTGCAGTTCAGCGTTTTGGCCAGAATGCGGGCAATGGTGGTTTTGCCTGTTCCCCTTGGCCCGGTAAACAAAATGGCATGAGCCACCCGTCCGGAGGAGATGGCATGGCCTAGTGTTTGCGTTACATGATCTTGTTTGACGACATCAGCAAAAGTCTGAGGTCGATATTTACGGGCAAGAACCAGATAAGACATATTGATTTCCTGGCAGAATAATCGGAAGGTCAGCAAAAAGCGCGTTCACGCCATAAAATTGGGGCTGGGAATGGGTATGAAACTGGCGGAGAGAGAGGGATTCGAACCCTCGGCACCGCTATTAACAGCGCACACGATTTCCAGTCGTGCTCCTTCGGCCGCTCGGACATCTCTCCAGAATCAAACAGTAATCATCATTCAGACCCGAATCTTTGGCGGAGAGGGTGGGATTTGAACCCACGATCCCGTTTTTAGACAGGATACCGCTTTTCGAGAGCGGGACCATCAGCCGCTCGGCCACCTCTCCATCACCCTCTGACTTAAGACGACCATGAATATACTTTTTGATAATTCCTGTCAATGATCTTATTGAGATTTTTTACATTCAGACTTGAATAAGCCCCTGGTTTGTAGTATTTCTTGCCCGTACTCTGTAAGAAGGCGGAACGCAGGAGACAGGATATTTTCATTGTTTACCGTGGAGATACTTTTAAACCACGAAACAAGTAAGGGCGACCAGCCGGTCGCCCCTACCGCCTTTGCGTGAGAAACGCTCTTGTGGCCTATGCTCTTGTAGCTGACACAAAAGCGTCGGCTACAAGAGCGTCTGCTAATTTTCATTCATGGGGACGGCATAGACCATGCTATAATGCGAACGGGCATAATTTGAACTTTCCATAAACTCCCTCTCCCT
>CAIMCT010000198.1 GCA_903839535.1 uncultured Desulfobacteraceae bacterium | reverse complement strand
GCCATCCGCTCTGTTCCTGCATTGAAACTAATCCCGGTGGTGATGCTGACATCCTCAAAGGAGGAGCATGATTTGATCCGCAGCTATGAATTGGGGAGCAACGCGTATATCGTCAAACCGGTGAAATATTCGGAGTTTATCGATGCGGTTAAGCATGTCGGTGTCTTCTGGGCCATGCTGAACGAACTACCGCCGGAAGGAAAACTACACATGAACGATGATTATGGTTCGAACTGGCATGGCTGATGGGTTTCAGGGTGCCAGCATGAACTTCGTTTTCAATCAAGGGAACCGCAAATGACAACCACAACATGCACATATAAACCAACATCAAACGCAATCTTTCAGTGGCGCTCAATCAAAACAAGGGTGACTCTCTTCACGCTGATTTTTTTTATAGTCGGCTTCTGGTCGCTGGCGTTCTACTCAAGCTACTCCCTGCAGCACGACATGGAACATGCGTTAGGCGAACAACAATTTTCAACAGTTTCCATTATAGCATCGGGTATCAATACCGAGCTGAATGACCGGATGATAGCGCTGGAAAAAGTTGCAGCAAAAATTACTCCGGCCATATTAGACAATGCAGCGTACATGCAGACATTCCTCGAAGATCGACCAGCTCTTTCAACGATGTTTACCGGCAATTTGATCTGCAATATTGATGGCGCGGCTATTGCCGATGTTCCCACTATGGTACGAATTGGCATCAATTACGCTGATAGAGATTTCATGATCGAAGCATTAAAGGGGAAATCGACAATCGGAAAACCGGTCATGGGCAAGACGATGGCGACTCCGGTTTTCGTCATGGCTACGCCCATTCGAGACATGGAAGGCAAAGTGATTGGTGTCCTGGCTGGAGTTACCAACCTGGGCGTACCCAATTTCCTTGGCAAGATTACAGATAATAGTTATGGCAAGACAGGAGGCTATCTACTGGTTTCGCCGCAAATTAGAACGATTGTTTATGCAACGGACAAAACGCGCATTATGGAAGTGCTGCCCGGAACTGGCGTTAACACTCTGATTGACCGTTTTATTCAGGGCTACGAGGGTTCCGGTGTTGTGGTCAACCCGCACGGAATAGATGTACTGGCCTCCGCCAAAGGTATTCCTGTGTCGGGTTGGTACATTGCAGCCCTGATACCTACTGAAGAAGCCTTTGCTCCGGTCCGCGCCATGCAGAAACGTATGCTGCTGACAACGATCTTCCTGACCCTGCTGGCGGGTGGTCTGACTTGGTGGATGTTGAAACGCCAACTTGCGCCTGTATTCGCTACCATTAAGGAACTGGCCATTCTGTCGGATACAGACCAGCATCCGCAGCCCTTGCCCATCACCAGTCAAGACGAAATCGGCGAACTGATCGGCGGCTTCAATCACCTGCTGAAAACCTTGGGGCAACGTGAGATGGAAATTCACAGACTCAACGCCGAACTGGAACAGCGGGTGACTGATCGAACGGCGCTACTTGAGTCGGCCAACAAGGAGCTGGAGGCGTTTTGCTACTCCGTATCGCACGATTTGCGGGCGCCCTTGCGGCATATTGACGGATATGTGGAGCTGCTGATCTCACGCTGCCGCGATGGCCTTACCGATAAAGGGTTGCACTATCTTGACACCATCGCCAGTTCCGCCAGTAAGATGGGCGTGCTGATCGACGATCTGCTGCAGTTCTCGCGGACCGGACGAACTGAGATACGCCGGGAAAGCTTAGATATGAACAAAGCGCTTCAGGAAGCGCTGTCCCCTTTAAAGGAGAGCAATTACGGACGCATCATCGAATGGGACATCGCTGATCTGCCGTTCGTACACGGCGATTACGCCATGCTCCGCCAAGTTTGGGTCAACCTGCTGGGCAATGCCGTTAAATACACCCGGCCAATAGAGACTGCCCGGATCAAGGTCAGCTCCCAAAAACGGGACGAGGAAATCATCTTCACCGTCAAGGATAACGGGGTGGGCTTTGATATGCAGTATATTGGCAAGCTCTTTGGGGTCTTTCAGCGCCTGCACTCCCTGGATGAATTTGAGGGAACAGGCATCGGCCTTGCAACCGTGCAACGCATTATTAACCGTCATGGCGGCAGGGTCTGGGTCGAGGCCGAACTGAACCAGGGCGCTGCGTTCTATTTCACATTGCCAAGAATAATTGGGGACGGGTATTGATATATTGATATAATGGACCAACTCCTTTAAACAGGATTTATCCAATGAACAGCGAAGAAACAAGGAAGAGATTTTAGCATGAGTGATCAACATACAACAAGATTTTACGATATCAAGAACCTGCGACTGATATCGGCGGTGCTGTTTCTGACCATTCTCACCGCCATAGTCGCCGTAATGGGCATGTATCAACAGGCAGGCGCGACAAGCCACTTGCCTGACTCAGCAGATCCGTCAATAGTCCAATCTTCGCCCATCTTGCCTATACAAGCATCGGAGTCCATCCGCATCGGGGTGCTGGCGCATAAGGGAACGGATATCTGCATAAAGATGTGGCAGCCTACGATGCTCTACCTGAACGAGGCTCTGCCCGGCCGTCAGTTTGATCTGGCACCGCTGCAATACGATGAGGTCGAGTCGGCAGTCAGGAACAGGTCGATTGATTTTCTGATCTGCAATCCAGCGATCTATGTTGATCTGGAGGTGAGGTACGGCGTTACACGAACCATGACCCTGCGCAATCTGGCAGGGACGCAAATCGTGTCGGAATTTGGCGGAGTTGTCTTCTGTCGCGCCGATCGCAGTGACCTGCAGAGCCTGCATGATGCTCGCGGTCAACGCCTTGCAGCCACCGATGAGACCTCATTTGGTGGATGGTACATGGCTCTGCGCGAATTCAGGGCTGTAGGCATTAACCCCGAGCGGGACTGCGCCAGGTTGCTCTTTCTGGACACTCACCCCGCGGTGGTCCGTGCGGTTCTTTCCGGCGAGGCGGATATCGGGACTGTTCGTACCGATACAATCGAGCGCATGGCCGCCAACGGTGAAATCCGGATGGATGCGATTCGGGTCATTCCCGCCAATGTAGCACCAGAGTTGCGATCCACCTTCCCCTACTTGCACAGCACTCGCCTCTATCCCGAATGGCCGTTTGCCAAGCTCTCCAACACAAACGAGGAGCTTTCACGCGAGTTGGCAGTGGCGCTTCTTGGCATGCCCGCCGATTCACCCGCCGCCAAAGCCGCAGAAAGCGGGGGCTGGGGTGTCTGCCTGGACTACACCAGCGTACATGACTGCTTGCGCGAGATACGGATGCCGCCATATCAACACTACGGACAATTGAGCTGGTTGGATGTGTGGCGGCACTACTGTCCGTGGCTGGTAGCGATCACGGCATTGATAATCGCTTTGCTGGCGGCATTGTTGCTTCTTCGCGGCAGGCAGCTTGCGGTGATTAGGGTCAGCGGCCAGAACCGGCTGCTGCTTGCATCAGCGGGAGAGGGGATTTGTGGCATAGACATCAATGGGATCACGATTTTCGTCAATCCAGCGGCAGATAAAATTCTGGGATATACGACAGGGGAACTGCTCGGCAAGAACCTGCATGCACTTACGCATCACACGAAACCGGACGGCAGTCACTATCCGGTTCATGAATGTCCAATCTACATGGCCTGCACTGACGGCACTGTTCATCAGGGAAGCGATGAGTTCTTTTATCGCAAGAATGGAAGCGCCGTTCCGATATCCTATTCCAGCCGACCAATCCTCGACGTGGGAAGAATTATCGGGGCGGTCATCTGCTTTAAAGACATCAGCGAACGCAAGCTGGCCGAGGAGCGGTTGCGAGATAGCGAGGAGCGACTGCGGATTCTTTTTAACGGCATCAACGATGCCGTTTTCGTGCATGAAGGTCAGGAGAATGGAATTCCCGGTCGGTTCATTGAGGTGAATGATTCGGCCTGTGAAAGACTCGGGTATTCTCGAAACGAACTTCTGATCATGCGCCCCATCGACATTGACGCGCCAGAGACGTTACCTAACATTCCTCAAGTGATGAAACGCCTTTACGCAACTGGCTATGCCCAGTGGGAAGGTGTCCATGTCCGCAAAGACGGAACCCGAATTCCGGTTGAAATCGGAAATCATATAGCGCGCCTTGAAGGCCGTCAGGTCATTATTTCCACGGTTCGCGACATTTCCGAGCGCAAGCAGGTCGAGGAAGAAAAGGCCAAATTTGAAGCCAAGCTCCAGCAGGCTCAGAAAATGGAGTCCATTGGATCGCTTGCCGGCGGTATCGCCCATGATCTGAACAATATTTTGTTTCCTATCAGCGGCCTTTCAGAAATGCTGCTTGAGGACATACCTCCTGGCAATCCGGCGCGCGAAAGCATGGAACTAATTTATAAATCCGCGCAACGCGGCAGTGATTTGGTCAAACAGGTTCTGGCTTTCAGTCGTCAATCCAATCCCCAGAAACTGCCCATCCGGATTCAGTCGATCCTGAAAGAGGTGCTGAAACTGGCTCGGGCTGCAATACCCATGAATATTGAAATCACCAGCCATATCAAACAGGATTGCGGCATGGTATCCGCAAATCCCACACAGGTGCATCAAATTCTCATGAACCTGATCACCAACGCCTACCACGCCGTTGAGAGAAATGGCGGAACAATTAGTGTCTATCTGAAAGAAACGGACACCGGATGTAACTTCGGGATGTCCCATCCGGCTTTTGGCGAAAAAGAGGATTTGTGCGACAATTCGATGCCAGAAGATATTTGGGCCGGCAGATACGCATGCATCACCCTGTCAGACACCGGAACGGGAATTGATCCAACGCTGATAGATAAAATATTCGATCCCTACTTTACCACCAAAGAATTGGGAAAGGGCACGGGACTGGGGCTTTCCGTGGTGCATGGCATCGTGAAGGAACACGGCGGAGATATTCGGGTCTATAGCGAAGTTGGAAAAGGAACCGCCTTTCATGTGTTTTTGCCCATCATAGAGGATAACATGGACGGAAAAGATGCCGCTGTTACCAGAGAGTATCCGACTGGCCAAGAGAGAATTCTGCTGGTTGATGATGAAGAGCCGATTGTGCGCATGGAACAGATGATGCTCGAAAGGCTGGGCTATCAGGTAACTGCCCGAACGAGCAGTCCGGATGCTTTGGCTGCTTTCAAAGCCAATCCCTGCAATTTTGATCTGGTGATCAGCGACAGGAGCATGCCGAATATAACCGGGGATCAACTGGCCAGGGAATTGATTTTGATCAAACCGGGAATTCCGGTTATTATATGCACCGGTTTCAGCAATGAAAACGATGAGCGACGAGCAATGTCCATGGGGATCAAAGGGTTTCTAATGAAGCCCATATCGCTTAACGATATGGCAGTAATGGTCAGAAACGTGCTGGATGAGGTAAAAAACCCAGCCTCGGTGACTTAAGAACGGGTTCAAGTGTGGGATTGACTGGATAACTGCCATGCCAATAAAAAAGTTCTTTCATTCATTTGTTGCAAATATCTTCCTCACAATTGTTGTTATTTCTGGTTTTTTCCCAGATAGTACTTATTGCGCTCAATCGGAAGTCAAAATCGGGGTTCTCGCCAATTGGGGTATTGAAGCGGCGATAAAGAAATGGGCGAAAACAGGGGAGTATCTGACAAGGCATATTCCGACGCATGTCTTTACAATTGTTCCATTGGGCTTTAATGAGATTTTTCCTGCTGTCAGCCAGAACAAGATAGACTTTGTCATTGTAAACTCGGAGATATATGTCAACCTGGAAGCAAACTACGGCACCAGCAGAATAGCAACATTAAAGAACAAGATAAGAGACGCTTCTTACAAAGTCTTTGGCGGCGTGATTTTTTGCAGGACCGACCGAGTCGACATTCAGAATCTTCAGGATATTGCAGGCAAGAAGTTTATGGCAGTGGAAGAGACATCGCTTGGCGGGTGGACAATGGCTTGGCGAGAATTTAAATCAACAGGCATTGACCCACGCAGGGATTTCTCGGAATTGGCCTTCGGAGGAAAACAGGATACCGTTGTCTATGCAGTCAGGGACCGCAAGGTTGAAGCGGGAACTGTCCGCACGGATACCTTGGAGCGGCTGGCGGATGAAGGGAAGATTGATATCGCAGATTATCGAATATTGAACCAGCAACTTATCGAGAATTTTCCCATTGCGCTGAGTACAAGACTTTACCCAGAATGGCCGTTTGCAAAGGTGAGGCACACTCCTGATGAACTCGCCCAGGAAGTCGCCATAGCGCTGCTGAACATGTCCTTGGATGATCCTGCCGCCCTATCCGCCAGCAGTGAAGGATGGACTATACCTCTTGATTACCAGCCAGTTCATGAACTGATGAAAGAACTCCAAATTGGCGCATATAAGGATTTTGGAAAAACTACATTATCCTCCGCCTTGCTCCAATACTGGTACTGGTTAGTCTTTGCAATTCTTCTGCTATTGATGATGGCGTTTACCATTGGTTATGTGATAAGGCTCAATCGTGTTCTCCATCAGTCTCAAATGGATTTGGAAAAGAGCAGGGATGAGTTGGAAAATAAGGTAAAGGAACGGACAGCGGAACTTGAGATTGAAATAACGGAGCGCACACAGGCAGTCGAGGCGCTGAGCGAATCTGAGCGCCGTTTCCGAGAGGTTCTGGAAAACGTCCAGATGGTGGCGTTAACCCTTGATGGTGATGGGAATATCACCTTCTGTAACAACTTCCTTCTGTCACTGACCGGCTGGTCACGCGAAGAGATTATCGGCAACAACTGGTACGACATCTTTATACACGCAGATGATGGTCCCAAGGTCAAAAGGATATTTGCCAAAGCAATGGCGACCGCATCGCTTCCATCCCACCATGAAAACATGATCAAGACCCGCAGTGGCGCACTGCGTCTGATCGTCTGGGACAACATCCTGTTGAAGGATAGCGGGGGTACGGCTGCTGGATCTGCCAGTATCGGCATTGACGTTACTGACCATCGCAACGCCGAGGCGCAACTGCTGCAGGCCCAGAAAATGGAGTCGGTGGGGCGCTTGGCCGGCGGGGTAGCCCACGATTTCAACAACATGCTTACTGCAATCATGGGGCATGCAGAATTGGCAATGATGAAATGC
>CAIMCT010000197.1 GCA_903839535.1 uncultured Desulfobacteraceae bacterium | reverse complement strand
GATCCCCCACCCCAACCCTCCCCCGCTGGGAGAGGGAGTTTATGAAAAGCGCAGATTATGCCAGTTCGCAGTATATCTACGCTGGTTAAAATATCATACAGACACAAGGTGTCAAGGTTCATTTCATTCGTCAAATATATGCTTGGGTTTTCAAAAAACAGATATTTAAAAATCATTTTATGGCACGATCTTTGCTTTAAAAAAGTCGAACTGAAAGGTTCTGTGTGCAGTTTTCACTTACATTTCGCTCATTGTTTTTGGCATAATTGATTTATTTTCTCCACTTCGAGGCCAATTTTATCAATAATGGGGGGTGGCGATTCTCCACTTTTACCAGGTAGCCATCAAGCAACCCTTTGTCTCCTGGTAGTTTTTGATGTAAAATCTCCCTCTTTTGGTCATTTTTTGGACAAAAAAGGGAGGAAAAATAAGAAGTCGCTTACAACTGAGCGAAAGGTAAAAATGCTGGCAAAAAATAATATTAAAGTTTTTAACGATTGTGACGATGAAATTACTGAAAGCAAGTTTACAGAAAAAAGACTTTCTGGTCATCTCCACAGAAAAATGTACAATAAAAATTCAGTGAAAAAATAATATTAAAGTTTTTAACGATTGTGACGATAACTTTGTAAAGAACAAATTTACAGAAATAATGGCTTTCTAATCATTTACGCAAAAGGGGGAACGATGAAAACGGGGATTTGGGGTAGAAAAAAAGGTTAAAATTTTTTTTGATGACGACAATATTTTGAATAAGATGCAGTTTTGCAGGAAAATACTATTTCACTTCATTTATAAAATAGGAGGCATTATGAAAAAAAGTAGCCATACCATGGTAAGAAATATCGGAATTTATGTACTTGGGCTATTGGTTTTCCTGGCGATTAGTTGCAGCCAGGATGTGTTGGCGGTGAACAACGTAACATTGAAAGTAAATGCTGGAAGCAATACAACAACGGCCAACAAAATTTACTATAAAATAGGTTCAGCGGCTATGCAGACGGTGACCATGCCATGGACTGAGAAAGCAGTGTATAATGGTACCTATACTGCTGATGCAGATATTAAAATCACGGTCGCGAACGAGATGCTCGCGTCGACACATGCTGATCTCATCGTAAAAGTGGATTTCCTCACAGCTACGAGTGGGGGTGCGATGAATGTCACTAGCGGCTGGTTGAAATATGAAGATGGTGCTGGCGCATTTGGTGAGCCTGGAGTAATAATAGCCAGCGATGCTCAACATGTGACCTATAACACGATTGAGACAATAGTTGATAAGATGGATCTTGCTACCTTACCTCTGAAAGTGGGTTTCAGTGGAAAAACATCAATTACTTTATTTAATTTTGCCACAAAATTTAGTTTGGCTACGCACATAATCTTTACGGCCATCTTGGTAGATGATGTGGAAGCAGTTGGAACCACCGGACTCCATCCACAAGTTATGGGTGTTGATATTCAGTCAATCTTCTTTAACTATATTGACATTAGTACGACGACTAACCCTGACTGGTTCGACGAAACACCGATCTGGTTGACTTTCATGAAAGCAGCAGGAACAGGACTCTGATCTGATCTGCCGAGATGTTCGTTATGCTGGAAAATGGAGGGGGGAGCACCAATGTCAGGGTATCCCCCCTTCTGCATTATTATCTCATTGTATTATACAGCAAATGGGTAACGAACATAACAGTAATGCCATTCAAATTTCAACTAAACTGCTTTGATTAACCGCAATATGTGATATTTTGAAATCCATAAAACAGTATGTGGTTGCTGAGTAGTTAGGTGATTTCCAATAAAGAACATCCCGCCTTGATCATCGTTTCGACCAGTTGGGTTTATTTCGCAGGGACGAATCTTGTATTCGCCCTTTCGATAGGGCGAATACAAGATTCGCCCCTACTATTGTCTGGCAGTGGCGATACACGGATAAATGCCTGGCAGAAACGATGATCAATGCATAGAAAAAATCTGATTCAGGCAATGGAGTATTCTTTGTTGGATATCACCTTACGCGAAGTGCCTTGGTATCCAAACTTTGCAAACATCAAAAAGGAAGGAATAGCATGAAAAGAGCATGGATAAACGCCTTTGGTTTCATTATTCTGATGTTTACAGCGGTTGCAGGGGCTGCGCCGGTTCCGGATACCGGGCAGACAAGGTGTTATAACAACACCGTTGAGATCACATGTCCGTCACCCGGCCAGGCCTTTTACGGCCAAGATGCCAACTACACCATCAATTTGATATCCTACACCAAGCTGGATGGCAGCGGTAATGTACTGCCAGATTCCGCCACATCCTGGGTGATGGTGCGGGATAATGTGACCGGGCTAATCTGGGAAGTTAAAAAGAACCTGGATGGAGTTTCAAATTACAGCGACCCCCATGACGCAGACAACTCTTACACCTGGTACGACCCCACCGATCCCAATCCTGGTACTTCGGGCAGCGGCACGGATACCAAGGATTTCATTGATGCCCTGAACATCGCGTACTTTGGCGGCTATAGCGACTGGCGGATGCCCACCATCAAGGAACTTGCTTATATCGTCAATTACAATATTCCGATGCCAGGGCCGACCATTGATACCAATTATTTTCCTAATACCAAGGCTGCCGTTTATTGGTCCTCTACCGCCTACGTTAGCAGTGTGTACTTTGCGTGGGGAGTGAACTTCTACTACAGCGATGACTACTACGGCGGTAAGAGTAACAGCTACTATGCCCGCGCTGTTCGGGGAGGACTGACTGGATCGTTCGGTGATTCTGAGCATTTGGTGATTTCGACCGAGGGCGCAACAGTTGGCGATCGTTATGTTGATAACAACGATGGCACAGTGACCAACAAAACCAACGGATTGATGTGGCAGAAGAGTACGCCTGTTGATAAAAAGACGTGGGAGCAGGTGTATGTATACTGCGGAAATCTGTCTCTGGCAGGCCACACGGACTGGCGGTTGCCCACCCAAAAAGAGCTGCGAAGCATAGTGGATTACAGCAAGGTTAGTCCTGCAATCAATACCGTGTACTTTCCTGATACCTTCCTGGACGACATTTATTGGTCATCGACTACCGACACACACACTACGAACCACGCATGGGGCATTAGCTTCGATTACGGCAACGACATCTACGGCCGCAAGTATTACTCCGGCTTTATTTCGGGTTACGGCAGCTATTATGTTCGCGCCGTGCGTGGAGGACAGGGGCCATTGGAGGATTTGGTCATTTCTGTAAGTCCGGCCAGCAGAAATGTGAATAAAGACGCTGGAGCGACCACGTTCAGCGTTTCCAATACCGGAACCGGCACCATGCTCTGGACAGCCGCAGTAACATCGGGCGGCAGTTGGCTTTCGATCGCATCGGGAGCCAGCGGAAGCAATGCTGGAACCATCACTTGTGCGTTTAATGCCAATACCGGCACATCTGTGCGTACGGGTACGATCAGGGTGACTGCAGCGGGAGCAACCGGCAGTCCGGTAGATGTGACGGTGACGCAGGCGTTAACGTCGCCATTGGTGCTGGTTTCAAATTCCATTGGTGCCCGCAATACCATTAAAATTTCGGATATGTCCGGTACACTTCCAGCCAGTGGTAGCACGATCAGCGTTGATGCATGGGATGAGAACGGTAATGCGCTTACTGAATCAGGAAGTGCGGCTCTGAAACTTAATAGTCGTGGAACAACCACGATTTCAGGCCCTGACCTCGCAGCACGATTCTTAAACGGAACGCCAATGTTATATAAGTTTTCCATCGACTCACCAAAGGTGGTGGTCACTAACGTAAAAAACAGCACTAATGATACCTTTAAGGTTCCCATCGTTTATTTGAGTGGGGTGACTGATTTTGTTTCCAACTCCATTGGTTCCCGCAATACCATTAAGTTTTCGGATATGTCCGGTACACTCCCTGCCAGCGGTAGTACAATCAGTGTTAAGGGATGGGATGCGAACGGTAATGCGCTTACTGAATCCGGAAGTGCGGCTCCCTTGAAAATGAATAATCATGGAACAACCAGGATTTCAGGCTCAGACTTGGCAGCACGTTTTCCCACAGGATCACCCATGATTTACGAGTTTGTCGTTCAGTCAACAAAGGCGCTTATCACCAATGTAGAAAGTAGTACAGATGGCAATTTAAATATTCCAGTCTCTTATACCATCGGAATGAGTAATTTTGTATCAAATTCCATTGGTGACAATAATACTCTTGAGATTTCTGACCTTTCCGGCGCAATTCCTTCGAGTGGTGGCGCGATAACTGTTTTGGCATGGGATGTTAGTGGTACTGCGCTTTCCGAAGCCGGAAGTGCGGCTCCCTTAAAAGTAGATGATCATGGAACAACCAGAATTTCAGGCTTAGATCTGGCTAAACGTTTCGCTGGTACACCCATGACTTACGATTTTTCTATCGAATCATCGAAATTGCTTATCACCAATGTCAAGAGCAGCACGGATGGCCATGTAGAAATACCAAGTATTTTCACAAGAGGTGTTTCCAATTTTGCAACAAATTATGTCAGCTCTCTCAATACTATTAAAATTTCGGATACATCTGGCATACTTCCTGCGAGTGGCGTTGCAATCAGTATTACGGCTTGGGATAATAACGGAAATGTGGTGTTGGAATCAGGCAGCGCAGTTCCTTTGAAGCTTCACAACCTTGGCACAACCATCATTTCGGGTTCAGACCTTGCTGAACGATTCCCAGCCGGCTTTCCCAAGATGTATGAATTTTCCATTGGTTCATCGAATGCCATAGTCACCAATTTGATGACCAGTGTTGACGGGACAATCAAAACCCCAACTGTATTTACCATTGGTTCATTCGGTGGCATATAGTAGGTTTCATGCCTATCCGGATGTTGCTGCTTCTATACTGCGAACTGGCATAATTTTACGTTTTTGATCCCCCACCCCAACCCTCCCCCGCTGGGAGAGGGAGTTTATGAAAAGCGCAGATTATGCCAGTTCGCAGTATACCTGATTTTCACGATATGTTTCCACTTCATTTCACAATAGGAGATGTTATGAAAAAAGTAATTTATAGATTCGGACTGTTGGTTTTTCTGGTTATTTGTTGCAACCAGGAAGTGTTGGCGAATGTCACATTGAATGTAAATGCCAAAAGTAGTATGTTGGCCAACAAGATTTACTATACCAACTCATCAGGAGCTGCAATAACGGTACCATTACTCTGGAAAGAAAAAGCGGTGTATGGAGGTGATGGAGAAGTTGCAATTACGGTCAACAACGCACTGAAAGGTGATCTGATCATAAAAGTAGATTTCGTTACAGCATCTTCAGGACGTTCAGGTGATATGACTGTTGATAGTGCCTGGTTGAAATATGATAAGACAGGTGGATTTTCGCAAACTGTTGAAATCATCCCGAATGGTGGTATGGCAACTGGCGGCACTGCACCCGATGATGTCGTTGATAAGACGAATTTAGTCACCCTGTGCCTTGCGCAGCAACTCACTGCAAAAACAACACTTTACTTGTTCAATTATGTTACCAAATTAACCATGCCTACACACATAATCTTTACGGCCATTCTGGTGGATAATGTAACAGCCGACACTCCACAAGTTATGGGTATTGATGTCCAGACAGTTTTCTTTAATTATCAGACACCCCCGACAACCCCGACAACCATCCCAATCTGGTTAGACCTCATCACATCAGATTGATCATGACCTGCCGAGGTTTAACAAAGAGAATGAAAATATACCAAATTTGGATAAGAAATTCGCTTATAGTTTCTTAAATCGGTATTGGGATATTGTTGCTGCCTTCACTCACGGCATCCTTCATATTACCTCAAAAGTAGTTGATACTTTTTTGATGAGCCCAAATGGCCTTGATCATCATTTCAGTCACTGCTATGGATAACGATTCCCCCCCCTTTGAAAAGGGGGGCCAGGGGTGATGAAAACGATGAACAAATTTTAAATTTTTATTGCAATATCAATTTATCAATTGGAACTGAAAAGATGTTTCATAATCATTAACACAATCTATACGGATAGGAGGAATATCGTGCTTTGGATAAGAAATTCGCTTATAGTTTTAATCGGTATTGGGATATTGTTGCTGCCTTCACTCACAAAGGCGGCGACAACAGCGTATTCCATGAAAGTCGTCGTCGCCATGCCCAAAGGCTCCGAGGGCGGGACGCTGGCAGCAACCATGCCTTCCAACACAAAGATTTCACCCTGTGGTGCTACGGGCAAAGTCAATTCTGTCTCTGTAACCGTAACCTACAATGCAACCGGAATTTTTGGAGCTGCAGACAAGGACATCTTTATAATCCTATTCAATCCCAATTATCCCGAGAAAAAATTTATTGCATTCGGAAAACAGACATTTCCAGATATACTATTGGTCACAACCCCTTATCCTGATGCTGAGTCTCTGACTGCAGCAGCAAATGCAGGTACGTCGGAATGCATTTACCTTTCAAGGTCAAGCAACAGTGTCGGCTCAATTACCGAAACGATACTGAATGTAATGCTAACTGGGGCCGTTGGTGTTGCTGGTACCTGGCAGATTATCGGTATTGTCGCTGACTATGCAAAGGTAGATTTTGATGACCCGACCACCTGGGCAGCATGGGATGTGGGAACATTCATGGTAAAAAAACCCTGGCTTGGATCACCTGATCGTAATAACGACTGCCAGGTTCCTTGAATCATTACATGACAGGCAGAAATGGCGGTGCCACAACGAAGCTGTTATAAATCCACCGCCATCGTGTAAGCTTGAATATCTGGCACATGATCGACTTATTCAAAATTCGGCAACGGATTTAAAGCAATCCGGGAAATTATATATTCCGCCGTTTTCTCAGCAGACTGACCGAAAAGCTCTTCCATCTGGACCCATTCCAGATAGCTGTCGTTCCAGGTGGCGCTTGTCTCCTGAACAATGTTCTTGATCCGCTCGTGCTTTCCGCCAAGCGCCTTGATTTTAACAGACAATGGCACCTGTTCATTAAACGCTACATGAAGTAGCATCAAATTGCTGATGCTGCTGGCGGAAGTGGCCGAAAAAATTGGGATGATTATTATGTTGCGATCATCATTGCGGCCCCTTCCGATAAACACATTTCCTTCCCGGACAATGATACGTTTGGTGCCCTGAAGCCGCGAATCGGTTTCAACCCTTGAAGTCAAAGGGGCCAAAGAGCCGGTTTTCTGTTTGACCGAGATAGTTGTACGATCTGTGATTTCTCCCAAAACATTGAGGCCGTCAACACCATAAAGAATCGCGCCGTTGATTTTCGAGACAATGCCTTGAAGATTCTTCAATACCCGAATGTTGCTGCTGGTCAATTGAGAAATGCCAAACCCGCCTTCCTCCAGAACGTCAAAGATAATCCCGTCAATTTTCTCAATGATCCGACTTGTGCCGACTGTTACGGTTTTGGCCTGATGTTTGATGGCGTCTATGGGTCTTGCCATATAATTAATGGCTTCTCCAAGAGAATCAAACAGGGTACTCAACATGTGCTGGGCTGTGCCCTTTTTCCCAAAATCAAGCTCAAAATCCGAGACGGGAAGTCTTCCGGCCAGGTACTTTAGCAATATGGACAGATCAGCGCCTGCCTTGTAGCCCATCGTGGCGCAAATACCTTTTTTTTCATTTTTCTTCTTTAAAAGATAATAGAATTCAGCAACCTTTTCCCGGAATGGCCTTTCCAGAACCAGCTCATACACATCCATTCCATCCTGAATATATTGATCAACCGTCTGCTGAAGTTCTTCACGAAAATCATATAACAGCTTTGAGCCTTCATTGATTGCTAAAGCCGCATAATATCCCCAGATATGGCCTACCAATGTATTGACAATCGGCGACAGATGCTGGGGAACAGCCGGAACGTGAAACACATCATCCGCATAGGGCTTAAACCGGTCTTCCCCTTCATCGGCAATGACCACCACAGCGGACTTATGCGCCTTGAAAATTGCAGTATCCTTGATGACATCTCCAATTACAATTCCACGCGTCCCAGCGGCGCAAACGATGATGAGCGGCTCTGAAGACAGATCAATGTGTTTTTTGTCCTCAACATAATCAGAGCTTATGGTCTTATAGCAAAGCTCACTGAGCTTGATCCTGATTTCGTCCGCCGAAGACTTGTTGGGACCGCTTCCGACAACAGCCCAGTAAGTTCGTGTTTGAGCCAGCTTTCCGGCCGATTCGCTGATCTCTTGCTGAAGGGAGAGAATCTGGCGCATCTGCTGCGGAAGTTTTAGCAGATGATGAAGTTCTTCTGCAATAAACTCGGGCATCCGCCTTCCCTGAAGTCCCGCCAGAAACAAACCCATCAGCGCGCCTGCAACTATCTGGGAATAGAATGCCTTGGTTGAGGCCACGGACATTTCGATGTCCCGACCGCTGCTGGTGTACATCACCCCTTGAACCTTGAAGGTAATGTCCGAATCCCGACGGTTCACGATGGCAAGGGTGCTTGCGCCTCTTTCCCGCACCATATCCACGGTGCGATTGGTGTCTGCTGTGGTTCCTGACTGAGTGATGGCGATCACCAGGACATCACGCATACTCTCCACCGCTCCTGGGCTGGACAGCTTGAATCCGCTGAGTTCAGAGGCTTTCATGGCGGTTATCTGAATGCCTGGGTCATCAAGGTAATAGTTCAAAATATCCGCACATGCCTGAGCTGCAATGCCGGCAGTGCCCTGGCCGATAAAAAATATCCTGCGGATGGACTTTTGACTGAAGGCATGCCGGATTTCCGGTGGAATAACGTTTTCGCTAAGCACAACAGTTGAAAGGCCGGTATCCGGATGAATTCGCCATCGGTTCACCAAGGTTTTTTCAACGGATGCCGGAGCCTCTGAAATCTCTTTTAAAAAGTAATGGGGGAAATTCTGGCGGTCAATGTCTCTGGAAGTGATCTGAGTGGTTTTAACATCGGATTCACCAAGAACAATTGGCGCGCCATTATAGTACATGGCCTTGATTTCGGATACGGATCCACCCGAATCCTGATCCAGAATAAAAATCTGGCCCTGGGTTCTACCCTCTGGTCCTTCAACGACCTTTTCCCCATCCATTTTTACGAATCGTTGGGTATCTTCCACAAAACCATAAACCTCTGAAACCGGCATATAGTACTCTTCAGCAAGACCCACGAAAACGGTCTGGCCGCTGCCTTTCTGAGCCAGAAACAGCTTTCCGGGGGCAATATCCGTTGTCATGAAAATGGCGTGAGATCCCTTGAACGTGTTTACAGCATGACGGAACGCATCTTCTATCTTCATCCCGCTTTGAATAAACTTATTAATCTGAAGCGGAATGATCTTGGTGTCCGTGGTAATGTCGGCGGGAATCTGAATCCCATCCTGCTCAAAGGCTGCCTTCAACTCCTGATAATTGTCAATATCCCCATTTAAAGCGGCTTGAATGACACCGACACCATCAAAGCTGATTTGCGATGTCATGTTATCCACGGGATGACAATTGGCCAGCGATATTGCACCCACCGAAGCCCATCGGGTATGTGCAAAAACCATCACGGAACTGCCTGGAATTGCAGCGATGAGATGAAGGATTTCATCTTCCCGGATCTGACGGCGGATAAATGCAATGTTATCTCCGAGTCGCCCGATTTCCGCAGCTACTTTATATGTAAACGCCACCGAGACACAAACAGCCCCATCCTGTTGACGGGACTCGCGCAGGCTGATCCCCCGGTTTAAAAGGATTTGCTGATTAGTCCGGGCTGATAGTTCCGGAGACAATCCCATAACTTCAATATCGCGCTGAAACCGTTCATATTCCGGGCCGTCCAGAATAAACTCTACAGATATTCCTGCTGAATCCCGGCCCCGGACTTCCAGGCGATCAATGCTGTTGAGTACGGCATTGATCTTTTTAAAAATGCTGACCACACCAATGGACGGCAAAATGTTCTCAGGGTGAATCAGCTCCCGAATTCGGGTTACGTTTTCCAGTATCTCGGATTTCAAGCGCCAGAGTACATCTTTTACAATTTCAACCCGGCGCATCATGACATCAATATCATCGGCAGAAAGGTGTCCCATGTCCAAACCGAGTGCTGCCGATTCAGATTGGATCAGAGCAAGTAAACGATCTGAAATCCCGGAAAGTGTCTGCTGCATGACTGGATCGGTATATACGGAATAAAATGCCTGGGTACTTTTTAGCGAATGGACCTGTTTGAACAGCGACTGGACTGCCGAATCCCCACCCAGATAATGATCCGTTATGGACAACCCCGATTTTTTGCAGGCCAGATACCCACCGGATTCCACTGGTAGAGCCGGCATCCTGCCGGT
>CAIMCT010000196.1 GCA_903839535.1 uncultured Desulfobacteraceae bacterium | reverse complement strand
GGGATTTTTCAGGTGGATAGCCTCCTAAATCCCCCCTGGCCCCCCTTTTTCAAAGGGGGGAATCCTTTCGATTTTAGTATTTTAGATTGTTCGATGAAATTTAAGAATGATACCATAAGGATTATATACTGCGAACTGGCATAATCTGCGATTTTCATAAACTCCCTCTCCCAGCGGGGGAGGGTTGGGGTGGGGGATCAAAAACGTAAAATTATGCCAGTTCGCAGTATATTTTAAGCCATCTTATTGTGAAAATACTTTTTAAACCATGAAAATCTCAAAAAAATAAATATGATGCCGTTATCCGGAGACTTGTGGACTGATCCATGGAAAAAAGCAACAACAACAAATCCGCCGCCGCCTGCTGAAAACCTCCCGCAAGCTTTTCTACTAAGATCACCCGTTTTCGGTTATTTGTTGACCGTCTTTCCGTAAACGGTCAATGAACTTAAATAATGTGACCAAAGCGCAGAGATATAGATGAATGATGATAAGAAAGATTTGATGTCTTATTGCTCCACCTTTTCGTATTCAAACCGGACGATGTTGCGATCCTTGCGATTAAATTCCACACCGATCAAATAGAGTTCATCCGCCTCGGCACGGTATTTCTCATGGTATGCCTTCTCCTTGATCTGTTCCAGAGCGCTATTTTTTCCTGTATCCTGATCCACCACCTTGAATTCCAGAATAAAAATACGCCGTTCCAGTTTGACGGTCAGATCAATCCGTCCATGATTGGTGGTGTCTTCCGCCGTGACATCCAGTCCAAGGGCTGTGAAATAGCAGTAAAAGACAGATGCGTAATAGCCTTCATACTTGGCTATCTGATTTTTGCGGTACCAGTCGTGAGGGATGGAGGCGAAAAAGCTGTGGAACAGGTCTCGCAACCGATCCATATCAGGTGTCATCAGAATATCCAGCAGGGATAGTTTATTTTCCTCCCTTGCCTGAACATTGGGGGTCAAATATCCCAAAATAAAGTCTGTCAGGCTGTGTTTGACTTCGTAATTGGGATAGACCAGGGTATAGACGCTGTTGTCGAAAACCTTTCTGACACTGCCGATGGTCAGATAACCGGTTTGAAACAATAATGTTTCCACTTCGATCTGTTGGACATCGAAACTGCCCAGCAGTTGATCGGTGGCTACAATCCGTTCTATTTTGGGAATCGGATATTGTCTCTTCAGTAGCAGCTTCATCAAAAACGTTGGCGTTCCGGTTTCAAACCAATAATTCCTGAACTCCCGATTATCCAGAAACAACAAAACGTCAAATGGGTTATAGACGTTTTCTCCCAGAAAATGATATCCGTTATACCAGCGCTTCACCTTGTGGATATCAACATTCTCGAGTTGATCGGCAAATACCGATATCAGTTCGTCCTGTGTATAGCCACAGATCGTAGCATACCGGGTATCCAGAGTGATATCCTGGAGATTATTCAACACGCTGAAAAGGCTTACCTTGCTGAATTTGGATATCCCAGTGATAAAAACAAATTTAAGATACCGGTCGCAGTCCTTGATAACCGAATAAAAATTCTTCAGGCATTCGCGAATCTCTCTGGCGAGGTCCGGATTTTCAATATTATCCAGAATAGGCTTGTCGTATTCGTCAATCAAAATCACGACTTGTTGCTGATGTTGATTATAAAGTTTGATGACCAGTTCACGGAACCTCAAGCTCAACAGTTCACTATCTATCCTGATGCCGTAATTTTGTGCGATTTCATCCATTAACGAAACGATGGTGGTCTCCATATCTGCGGTTCTTTTTATAACGCCAGTCCCAAAACTGAGGTTGATGACGGGATAGCATACATCCCAGTCCCACTGATGTTCAAGAAACAGTCCGATGAAGTACTCTTTTTTTCCGGTAAAAGCCTGCTTCAGCGTATCCAGAAACAGACTTTTGCCAAAGCGTCGTGGGCGGGACAGGAAATAATATCGGCCTTGATCCACTATCTTTTTTATGATGGGGGTTTTGTCAACATAGTAATATGCATCGGATCGCATGATCTCGAAGCTTTGTACGCCAATAGGCAGTTTTTTCATGGTCGCTTCTTGTCCTTTCAACAACGGAAAAATTGAAATATTTGTTTTTAGAATATCTTAACCTGAATTTTACGTCGGGTCAAGATATCCCCAACTTAGGTGATTTCCAACAAAGAATACCCCATTGTCTGATTCAGATTTTTTCTATGCCTTGATCATCGTTTCGGCAGACATTTATCCGTATATC
>CAIMCT010000195.1 GCA_903839535.1 uncultured Desulfobacteraceae bacterium | reverse complement strand
GAAGCGACCGCCAGGCAGGTGCGGTATGATTTTTTTAATCGCATAAGCCGCCAGAACGGATATCATAAAATTGCGACTGGCCATCATAGTGATGACAACGCCGAGCTGATGCTGATGTTTCTGTTCCGTGGCAGCGGCCCCCTTGGCTTCTCAGGAATTCCCCCTGTCAGAGAGGGCGGAATCGTCCGGCCTCTTATTTCCACGAGCAGAAATGAACTTGTTGCATTTCTCAATGAAAATGCGATAGCATACCAAGTTGATAAATCCAATCGCGACATGCGGTTTTTGAGGAATCGGATACGTCATGAAACAATTCCCTATATCCAGGCATGCTGCAATCCGGGGATTGTTGAAACCCTGAACCGGTTTTCCAAAATTGTCCGATCAGAAGACGAATGGATGAATGAAATCATCCAGCCCATTTATGAAAAAGCACTTGTCAGCGCAGACCAGTTGCAGGATGGGCACCGAGTGGTGTTGGCGATATCAGCGCTGACAGCATTTCCCGAAGCGGTCAGGCGCCGGGTGATTCGTACCGCCATCGCTCGAATAAGGGGGGATATGCTGAGAATATCTTTCTCTCATATTGAGGCTGTACTGGAGCTGGCTGAACGACAGCAATATCCGGCTCAACTGATGTTGCCGGATGGAATTCGGATTCAACTGGATAAAAGTCTTCTGACGTTTTATCAGGTGGACGAATCTTTACGCGGCCACAGGCGAAAAATTCGGCCCGCACCACTTTCTTTTTTTTATTTAATTTCCGGACCCGGTGAGAGTGCCGCAGTTACCATTTCCGAAACCGGCGCGGTGTTGACTTTCTCGGAAATACCCGTCGGGTCCTGTACGATGGACAAGTCCGAAAAAATTGCTTTGTTGGATATGGATATGCTAAAATTTCCGCTGATTCTGCGAAACATTCAGCCGGGAGATCGTTTCAGCCCCCTCGGAGTGGCAGGAACACAGAAGATACAGAAATATTTTATTGACCACAAAATTGATCGAGCTGAGCGTCAGCAATGCCCGGTTCTTTTGAGTGAGAATAAGGTTGTCTGGCTTGCGGGTCATCGAATCAGCAGCCATTTTAAAATAACGCCTTCAACCCGGCGGGTGTTTGGAATCGAAATTTGTCGGCCCGCTCATGGAGAGCTTGCATAACCCATTATGATGATTAGTTTCCGAAATTACATGGCTTGACTTTTGAGTCAGAATTCATCATTTTTGCTTTTTATGAACTCATAAAAAGTCTTCACTTTTACCGTAAGGAGGACCGTTTGAATCCGTTTTACAAAAATCTGGCCTTATGGCTGGTTATCACCCTGATGATGATCATGCTGTACAATCTTTTCAATCAACAGCATGTTGCGGATACCACCGTCAGTTACACCGAATTTCTTTCTCTGGTTGAGGACAGCCGGATTGCCGATGTGGTCATGCAGGGTCAGGAACTTTATGTTACCGACACCAGCCGCAACCGCTTTAAGGTCTATGCGCCTCAAGACAGCGATTTGATTGGCATTCTGCGGCAAAAAGGCGTCGCCATTAATGCAAAGCCGCTGTCAGAATCTCCCTGGTACATGTCGCTTCTGGTATCCTGGCTTCCAATGCTTGTGCTGATTGGCGTATGGATTTTTTTTATGCGACAGATGCAGGCAGGCGGCGGAAAAGCCATGTCATTCGGGAAGAGTCGCGCCAAGCTGATGTCGGACCAGTCTGAAAAAGTTACGTTTGAAGATGTCGCCGGAATTGATGAGGCCAAGGAAGAGTTGGGAGAGATCGTCGAATTTTTGAAGGAACCAAAAAAATTCACCCGGCTGGGCGGACGCATCCCAAAAGGGGTATTGTTGATGGGCTCCCCCGGAACCGGAAAAACCCTTCTTGCCAGAGCCATTGCCGGCGAGGCGGGCGTGCCATTTTTTAGCATCAGCGGCTCTGATTTTGTGGAAATGTTTGTCGGTGTCGGAGCCTCTCGCGTCCGGGATCTTTTTGTTCAGGGGAAAAAGAATGCTCCCTGCATCATTTTCATTGATGAAATTGATGCTGTCGGCAGGCACCGCGGAGCCGGGCTCGGCGGCGGTCACGACGAGCGAGAGCAGACTTTAAACCAGCTTCTGGTCGAAATGGACGGATTCGAATCCAATGAAGGGGTCATTCTGATTGCCGCAACAAACAGACCTGATGTTCTGGATCCTGCTCTGCTTCGTCCCGGACGGTTTGACCGACAAGTCGTGGTTTCGCTTCCGGATATCAAAGGCCGTGAACAAATCCTTCGCGTTCACATGAAAAAATCCCCGATTGCACCTGATGTGGATACAGCGGTTCTAGCGAAAGGCACTCCCGGTTTTTCCGGCGCTGATCTGGAAAATCTTGTTAATGAAGCGGCACTTCTGGCTGCAAAACGAAATAAGGAAAAAGTGGACATGATGGATCTGGATGACGCTAAGGACAAGGTTTATATGGGTCTGGAGCGAAAATCCAAGGTCGTAAGGGAAGAAGATCGCAAAACCACGGCCTATCATGAAGCCGGTCATGGGTTGGTTGCCCGATTGCTGCCCGGAACCCATGCGGTCAATAAGATCACGATTATCCCCAGGGGCAGGGCCGCCGGCATTACCTGGTTTCTACCGGAAGAGCAGGATTTTCGGTATAAGGATCAGCTTGAGAGTGAACTGTCAGTGGCTTTTGGCGGCAGGGTTGCAGAAGAGCTGATTTTTAATCGGATCAGCACCGGCGCATCCAATGACATCAAACAGGCCACGGAACTGGCTCAGAAAATGGTTCGCGCCTGGGGAATGAGTGATCTGCTGGGTCCCCTGTCTTATGCAAAAAATGAAGAGCAGATATTTCTGGGCAGGGAAATTGCTCAGCATCGGGATTATTCCGAAGAAACCGCCCATAAAATTGACAGTGAAATCAACAAATTGATTCGAAACAACTATGAGCGGGCCAAGCAGGTTCTATCGGAAAACATGGAGATTTTACATAAGCTGGCAGCCCTTTTGCTCGAAAAGGAAACCGTCATGGGTTCGGAGCTGGATGCACTTATTCGGGTTGTTCGACCTGATTTTGCGTTTCCTTCCAATCCACCAACTGAAGAAAAAGTCGTCAAAGCATAATGAAGAACTACGATATTTTTTGGGCGGATCATCACCTGAAACTGGGCCCCCGCACTTGTGTCATGGGGATTTTAAATATCACTCCGGATTCTTTTTCAGATGGCGGCAAGTTTTTTGCGATGGATCATGCCATCTCTCAAGCTGAGAAACTGGTTGCAGACGGAGCAGACATCCTGGATGTGGGCGGAGAATCCACCCGCCCATTTTCCGATGCTGTGTCTGAAGAGGAAGAAACCCGCCGCATCGTTCCGGTTATCGAAGCCATTGCCAAGTACATGTCCATACCAATTTCCATCGACACCACCAAATCCGGGGTTGCCAGGCGCGCCATTGAGGCAGGCGCATCCATCATCAACGATGTTGGGGCGCTGCGAATGGATGCCGATATGGCAAAGGTGGCGGCAGCATCCGGTGTCTCTGTGATTCTGATGCACATGCTGGGGACGCCGAAAACAATGCAGGTGGCTCCGGAATACGGGAATCTCCTTTCGGACATCAGATCATTTTTAGCCACGACCATTGATTATGCCGTCAGCCAGGGCGTTTTGCGGTCCCGAATCATTATTGATCCGGGAATCGGCTTTGGCAAAACCATTCACCACAACCTGATGCTGGTCCGATGCCTGAGCGCCTTTGCGTCTCTTGATGCGCCGGTACTTATCGGTCCTTCCCGGAAATCCTTTATTCGAAATCTTCTTAAAGCCACAGATCCGAAAGGCCTCGACCCAAGTTTGGAGAGCATTGAAACCGGTACGCAGGCAATCGTTGCCGCAGGCATTTTAAACGGCGCCCATATTCTTCGGGTTCATGATGTGGCGCGAACTATGACAACCTTAAGGCTTATGGATGCGATGAAGGAGATTCCCTATGCTTCTTGTGATTGATGTGGGAAATACCAATATTGTCATTGGCGTTTATAACGAACAGACACGGCTGAAAGACTGGCGCATTCGCACCGAGCGCAACATCACGGAAGATGAGTTTCATATTCTGGCCTACAACTTGTTTGAGGGAAGCCAGATAAAGCCGGACCAGATTGACAGAACCATCGTTTCCTGCGTGGTTCCACCGCTGGTAAATATCCTGGATGCTTTCTGCAGAAAATATCTTCATCATGCTCCTGTGTGGGTGGATCCAAGAACGTATCAGGGCATGCCAATTCTCTATACCAATCCTGGAGAAGTCGGTGCAGACCGGATTGTCAACGCCGTCGCCGCCTTTCACCGGTACCGAACCAGCCTGGTCGTCATTGATTTTGGCACAGCCACAACCTTCGATGCCATTTCTGAAACTGGCGCATATTTGGGGGGCGCCATCAGCCCAGGCATCATGATTTCCGCAGAAGCCCTTTTCAAGAATGCTTCCAAGCTGCCACGGGTCGAGATTTTTACGCCACCAAAGCAGGTGATCGGAAAGGATACTGCAAGCAGCATTCAATCCGGTATCATCTATGGCTATGCAGGACTTGTGGATGGAATGGTCACGCGGCTGAAAGCCGAAATGGGCTCAAACCCCAAAATTGTTGCAACTGGCGGGCTTTCGGTTCTGATTGCCGGCGTTTCACACACCATTGATGTGGTTGACCCGGATTTAACCCTTGAAGGCCTCAGGATCATCAGCGAAGAATTATAGCTTTCAAGATAAAGATTTTGGGTGCGTTATCGGTAGGGAATGTACCAAAAGTACTATTCCCTCCCTGCTGCCTTCCCAAAGTCATTATCTTGAAAGCTATACTGTACACGGGCATAAACTGCACTTTTCAACTCACCGCAAAGGAGCAAAGGACGCAAAGAAGACAACGCCCTTGTGGCGGCTAATTTCATTGAATATTTTCTTTGCGCTCTTTGCGCCTTTGCGGTGAATAAAAACTCCTTCATATAGCCTCACATTTCCATTTCCGCCTCGATCTTTTGGATTTCCTTCAATAGCCTTTCCTTCTCATCCTCGCTCAGGGTTTCCTCATTTAGTCTGTGCCTGAGACCAAGCAGAGTCATTTCCAACCGGTAATCGGAACATGTGTATGTCATTGGGCCAGAGCCTATCCTTTGCCTGTTTTAGCCAGCGATTCCTGGAAAACGTGGTAAAATGACTGATTCTCGTCAATGGCGCGTTTAAGGATTTTGGCGATTTCATCCAGATTCTTCGAATGGATCACCACATTGACGCTTTTGTTAAAAGCCGCCATATTGTCCATGGTTCGAAACCGGGTAGTTATAAGCGCCACAAACATATTCCGGCGCACGGACATCATCAGTCCATTCAGATAGGTGAGGATCGGATTGTTATCAGGAGATGGGCTGTCGAAAATCTCATTCATAACGATCAGGTCAAAGGTGTGAAACCGCATTTTTTTTAGCGCATCAGTTGCGTTTGGCGGTTCCACTGTATGATACCCCATTTGTTTGAGAACAAAGCGCAGCTTGGACAGAATCATTGAATCGGATTCACAAGCCAAGGCTGTTTTAATGCCTGGTCCCAAAAAGTCGAATGGTTTTTCGGACGCGTCATACACGCTGGATGAAATGGTTTCAATCAGATTTTTCTCATCCAGATTTTTCTCATCTGAGCGGGTTGGATAAACGGCTTTGATCGGATCGTCCATAGTGAGCGGTCTTTGTACGCGGGTATCCAGGGTGAGCCTGTTTTTACAGCGCGGACATGAAATAAAAACAACTTGCTCTGAGGGTATTTTTTCATCAGATATTTTAAATTTTCCCTGGCATTGATTGCAGGTTACATCCATGTTCCAATCCCCCGTCAAACCCTGCGTTTTTGATTTTTACCATATTGGCGATCAACTTCAAGGCTTTCAATATCGGTTGTCGATTCGCCTCTGTCGGCCTTGACAGAATCAATCCCGCGACCAACAATTCCCCTGCGGGAAGCGTAAGACATGGCTGTCTCTTCAGTAATCAACCCTCTCTCGTAAAGTTGAACAATCGAATCATCAAATGTTATCATGCCAAAGGCTTTCCCGGTCTGAATAATTTCATAAAATGTTTTGCCTTCGGATTCTCCATGCAAAATGGAATCCTTGACCCGCAGATTGGTTCCCATAATTTCAAATGCAGCAACCCTGGCGCCACCGATTCTGGGAAGCAGGCGCTGACAGGCAACCCACCGAAAAGACTCCGCAAGGCGGATTCGAATCTGATTTTCTTCTTCGGTATTGAACATACCCAGAATTCGGTTGATGGTTTGACCGGCATCCACTGTATGCAGTGTGGATAAGACAAGGTGGCCGGTTTCTGAGGCGTTCAGGGCTATTTCAACGGTTTCCCTGTCCCGCATTTCACCAACCAGTATCACCTTGGGTGCCTGCCTGAGAGATGCGCGAAGGCCGTTGGGAAATGTGTCGAAATCACTTCCCATTTCCCGTTGGTTGAACGTGGACTTCTTATGTGAGTGCTGATATTCAATCGGATCTTCCAGCGTTACGACATGAACCGTCTTCTTCTCATTGATTTCATTCAGAACGGCCGCAAGGGATGTGGTTTTGCCGGTGCCGGTTGCACCGGTCACCAGAATAATTCCGTTTTTTTCTTTTGACATTTCAAGAAACGCTTCCGGAAGATCCAGGTCTGCACAACTGGGAATACGGTTTTCCAGCTTTCGAAGGACAATTGAGAACTTACGTTGCTGTGAAAAGATATTGACCCGGAATCTGGCCTTTCCAGGAAGTTCATACGACAGATCGCAGGAACCTTCCTTGAGCAGATTTTCGGTAAGGCGGCGATCATTATTAAGCAGATTCAGAGCAAGAATTTCTGTCTGAAACGGGGTGAGTTCTTCAAAATACGGGTTAAATTCTACGGGAATCAACAGGCCGGAACTTTCCACCTGAAACGGTTTTCCAACGGTAATGTTCAGGTCGGATACATTTCGGGTAAAATCCAGCATTCGGTTGAGGATATAGTCACATTCCTGTTTT
>CAIMCT010000194.1 GCA_903839535.1 uncultured Desulfobacteraceae bacterium | reverse complement strand
CGGCCTCCTCGATGCAGAGTCTCGGGGGCATCCTGTTCGATCCGCAGACGGGCGAGGCGGTCGTGGATTCTGCCGCCAACCGGATCGCACACTACCTCGCCGTCCTGGGCGCGTGACATGTTTCGAAACTGTACTATGGGAAAGAATAGAGTTGCGGGTCGCGGAGTACTCGGCCGGGGGGCAGACGGTGACAAGGCCTACGAAACAAAGCGCGAGCTCAAAAGTGTCTGCGCCCGACGAGGGCCAGCTGCCGGCTGGGACCTCCACGGGCGCGCTGCCGGTCGAGCCGCCTGAGCCGGACCGTCCTCCTGGATTGGACTTCCCCATCGTGGGGGTGGGCGCATCGGCCGGGGGGCTGGCGGCCTTTGAAGCTTTCTTCTCCGGCATGCCCGCCGACATCGATTCAGGCATGGCCTTTGTCCTGGTGCAGCACCTTGCCCCGGACCACGAGAGCATCCTCACCGACCTCATCCGACGGTATACCCGTATGCAGGTCTTCGAGGTCGAGGACGGGATGACGGTGCAGCCCAACTGCGCGTACATCATCCCGCCCAATCGCGACATGGCCTTCTTGAACGGCGCACTTCACTTGTTCACACTGCCCGGCCCCCGAGGGCTGCGTCTGCCGATCGATTTCTTCTTTCGCTCCCTGGCCCAGGACCAGAGCGAGCGGGCCATCTGCGTCGTGCTTTCGGGTACCGGTAGCGACGGTACCCAGGGGGTGAGGGCCATCAAGGGCGAGGGCGGCATGGTCATGGCTCAGAACCCCGAATCCACCGAGTACGACGGCATGCCAAGAAGCGCCATTGCCACTGGTCTGGTTGACTACGAGCTTCCGCCGGCCGAGATGCCCGCCCAGCTCATGACTTACGTTGCCCATGCCTTCGGTAATCCTCCAAGGGCTGCATCCGTCCCGACACTCAGGGCCGAGAGCGCACTGAAGAAGATTTTCATCTTGTTGCGCTCTCAGGTCGGCCACGACTTTTCCCAGTACAAGCCAAACACCATTCAACGCCGCATCGAACGGCGCATGGCCGTCCACCAGATTGATTCGATGGACAGGTACGTTAAGTATCTGCAGCAGACACCGCCGGAGGTGGAGGCGCTGTTTCGCGATTTATTGATCGGTGTCACCAAATTCTTCCGTGATACGGAGGCATTCAAGGTGATCGAGGAGCAGGCCATCCCAAAGCTCTTTGCCGGTAAGTCTGCGGACACCGTGATCCGCGTCTGGACACCGGGGTGCTCAACCGGCGAGGAGGCTTATTCCATCGCTATCCTGCTTGCCGAGCGTCAGGAATCAATGAAGCAAATCTTCAAGGTGCAGGTATTCGCCACCGACATTGACAGCCAGGCGATTGCCACGGCCCGCGCCGGCATCTATCCTGCCAGCATTGCTACCGACATCTCGCGGGAGCGGCTGGCGCGCTTTTTCGCCATCGAGGCCGGTGGCGGAACCTACCGCATCCATAAAGGCATCCGCGACATGCTGGTCTTTTCCGAGCAGAATGTCATCAAAGACCCGCCCTTTTCCAAACTCGATCTCATCAGTTGCCGAAACTTGCTGATTTATATGGACGGGGCTTTGCAGAAGAAGCTCGTTCCCCTGTTTCACTACGCGCTGTGCCCGGGTGGGTTTCTCTTTCTGGGTACTTCCGAGACAGTGGGAAATTTTGACGATCTGTTTACCGCGCTGGACCGCAAATCAAAGCTGTATAAGCGCAAAGAAGATTTTCACAGCGCGCAGCGCATGGCTCTGGGCCAGTTTCTACCGCCCATGACGGCGGTAGATGCAGCGCTTCCGAGGGTCGCTGGAAAGACGGTGCTCCCTGAAAAACTGCCGTTGCGCGAACTGACCGAACATGCGCTCTTACAGCAGGTGGCCCCGGCTGGCGCGCTTGTCAACAAACAGGGCGACATTCTCTACCTGCACGGCCGCACCGGCCTGTACCTGGAACCGGCCCCGGGCGAGGCCGGCATCTACAATATTATAAAAATGGCGCGTGAAGGGTTGCGGCAAGACCTGACTACAGCTCTGTACAAAGCTGCAAGGGCAAGAGAGATCGTGCGTTGCCCTGGCCTGCGCGTTAAAACCAACGGCGAGTTCACCACGGTCAATCTGACGGTCCGTCCGGTGGCGGCAGGCGCTACCGCAATGCTTGAAACACCCCTGTACCTGGTAACTCTGGAGGAGGGGCATCCCTTTGGCGCCGAACAGACGCAGCAGCCCGCCGCCCTGCAACTCATCGCAGGTGCGGATGGTACCGACACGCTTCCTACAGGAACCAGTGCAGGTACGGATGCCGATGTGCAAATCGTTGCGCTCAAGCAGGCGCTTCGGGCCAAGGATGAATACCTCCAGACCTCCAACGAGGAACTGGAAACATCCAACGAAGAGCTTAAATCATCGAACGAGGAGATGCAGTCGGTCAACGAAGAATTGCAGTCCACCAACGAGGAGCTGGAAACATCCAAGGAAGAACTACAATCGGTCAACGAAGAACTGGCTACGGTCAACAACGAACTGCAAACCAAGGTGGCGGATCTGTCGCGCGCCAACAACGACATGAACAATCTTCTGGCAGGCACCGGCATCGGCACCGTCTTTGTGGATCATCATCAGCGTATCCTGCGCTTCACCCCCGCAGCCAGCAAGATCATCAACTTGATTTTAAGCGATGTGGGAAGGCCACTGGGCCACATCGTCTCTAACCTGGTCGGCTACGACCGAATGGTGGCGGACATACAGGCGGTGCTGAACACGCTGATTCCCAAAGAAGTGGAGGTGCAGACAACGGCTGGTGAGTATTATGTTATGCGCATCCATCCCTACCGCACGATTGATAACGTGATTGAAGGCGCAGTTATCTCTTTTGTCGATATCACGGATATGAAGCAGACGAAGGAGTTGCTACAGAAAGCCAATGAGCTGCACCGTCTGGCTGTGGTCGTGCGCGATGCGCGCGATGCCATTACCGTGCAGGACCTGGATGGCCGTATCATAGCCTGGAACCCCGGAGCGGAGAGAATATATGGCTGGAGTGAAGCCGAGGCGCTGGTGATGAACGTCCGTGACAGGGTTCCGGAGGAGCTGCGGGAAGAAGCGCTGTCCAAGGTACTGCATCTTGGCCAGGCGCAAATTCTGGAGCCGTATCGTACCCAACGGATCACCAAAGATGGCTCTGTCGTAGATGTCTGGATGACCTCCACCGCTTTGGTGAATGAAGCCGGGCGGATGTATGCGATTGCAACAACGGAACGGGTGCAAGGATTAAAGGACTGATTGAATGATGCGTTATGGGGGCCATTTGAAATCTATCCCCCCAACCATGGAGATGCACAATGACTATCAAGAATAACCGACCCGAACAAGCCGCCCCTTTTTCGGCGGATATGACAGATGTATCGCAAGCAAATTCACTTCGGCTGAGCCAGGTGCAGGCAGGGACGGCATTGCG
>CAIMCT010000193.1 GCA_903839535.1 uncultured Desulfobacteraceae bacterium | reverse complement strand
TGGTAGATTTCACGGTTGGCTGCCGTCATGCTCATGCGAGAGCGGTCGCGGGTCAATTCCTCAATGGCCTGACTGATGGCTTGATGCGGGGCGCGCGGATTGAGTCGCTGCAAAGCAGGACGCAGGCGGGCGGGAAGGATAACCTCGGCTCGGGCCTCACGGCCCAGCGTACTCGCGCCGTTGTCAAATTCGTGGTAGGCGTTGAAGGTCTCCCAGCCCAGTTCCGCCAACAAGGAAATGGCCGGTCGCTCAACCAGAGCATCTTCGGTGTAGCCGGCGGGCGGGGTCATGGTTGGGTCGCCTTTTCAGCGTTCTCAAGAAACGCACGACCGGCTGGGGTGGTGCGGTACCGTTGCTTCGAACTGCGGGGTTTGTCGGGAGCGGTCATTTCGATGAACCCGGCTTCGATGAGTGGATTCAAGACTTGGTTCCTGAACTTGGTGCGATCAGAGCGCCCTGAAATTACCATGATGTCCACTAAGAGTCTGTCGTCATAGCATTTACGCAGTATTTCAACTTGGTGCCTACTTAGTGCCAACTTGGTGCCGATTGCCAGGGTGCATGGGGGGTGTTTGGGGGTTACTTCGGGGGTACTTGGTTCCACCTTGGCGCCCGCCTGCGCCCGCACCTCCGGGTTGGGACGGAAGATCGCGGTGAAAAAACCGCTTTCCTCGAAGTTCGGCGCCGGACAGCCTTGCTCGCGCGCATCATCGCGCATGCGATTGATTCCGGTTCCGGCCTTTTCGATGAAGGTGATGCGGTGGAGCAGGTCGGCAATAAGGGCATTGCGGCGGATGCTCTTCCGGCCGAGGTCGGAAAACTTCATCCCCTTGGGCAGACCTCCGGGGCTGGATATCTCAATCCGGTCAGTATATATCTCCACGAAAACGTTGGCCCCCTCCATGAACCAATCGCGGTGCATGACCGCATTGGTAATGGCTTCGCGCAGGGCTTTCATCGGGTATTCCGAAACGTCCTCCCGGCGCAGCCCTTCAATCCGATAGGCCGTTCGGGTGTTGCGCTCAATGAAACGCAGGCTATCCTCGATATCCGAAACGATACCGTCGGCAAAATCTTTGCGGTCCAGGATGTGTACTTTGTCCGTTCCCTTCGCAAGGAGACAGGTGATGTACGCCTGGTTGAAAAAGTGTTGAACATTCCTGGTGAAGAAGAGAACCCCGGCATTGCGGAAAAGTAGCTTGGCGCCGGATCGTTCGGCCGCTTCGATGTTGACCAGGACGTCCTCAGTATTGGGCCGGCCGGTGATGCCGCTCAGTCGGAACCAGGCATTGTACTTCTCCCGATCGAAGTCCCGGGGATAGCGGAACTTCGAACAGACAGACGTATCGAAGCGGATAGCCCCTTCACTGCGGAAAATATCCCGAATCTCATCGCGGCTTAGCTTCTGGGTAACAGCGCCCTGCCGCCAGAAATAACCATCGCTGCATTGCACCGGCTTTGCATCGCTCTCGTGTACCGTCACCACGATGACATCACCAATGCGTTGAAGCAGGATAGTGACTGGCGGATCGCAATTGCGCGCAATGTCCTGGATTCGGGCGCGTAGCTGGTTCGTATCGACAATCCCCTTGATGGCGCCGTCGTCGCGCACCCCGAGCAGTATCTTGCCACCTACGGTGTTGGCCAAGGCCACCAGTTCGCGGGCAAAGGAAGTGGAAAGGCTCTCCTTGTACTCCAGCATGATGCCTTCGCCCTCCTGAACCAGAATGTCGAGATCGGCGGCTTTCATATCACGGCCTCCTCATAAACTGCGATATCCAGTTCCGACACATCCATTTCGCCGGAGATAAGGCGGGGTAAAAGTAAATCGCGGGTGCGGCGGAGAACAGTGTTTTTCCTTTGCAAATTCAAAATCTGAAGGGCAAAAGGTTGCATAGTCTCTTCAAATTGAGAAATGATAGCATGCACAGGAACAACCAGTTCGATAGTTTTGAAAACACCTTTCGTAATTTCTTTGAAAGTGGCACCTGTTCCAAGGCTGATGAAATATTCAACATTCTCCTTGAGCCAGTAATAGAGCGTATAAAGCGGAAAATGTTCATCAGGAATACAGGTTATGAAACCCTGATTTGTACACGCTTCAGTAGTATTGATTGAAATCACGCCGAGCGTAGCCCGACTGGTCATCATAACAGAAAACGGAGGAAATAAACGTGCAGAACTTTTTTTCAAACCCAGTTCGCTAATTTGATTGCCGGAATATTCCATGAACATTGAACCTGTTGCTGTAAGATCGGTTGGTGAATACCAATTAATAGTTCCTTCACTCCAATACTCATGAACGACTTTTGAGGGTGTTCCCCCGCCCAAAATATCAAACGTATTTTCGACTGTTTTCACCTCCCACCCCTCCGGAATCTTGCCCAAGGGAGAATCGGTGAAGCGGGTATGCTGGTGGCCTGGAAATCGGAACTTGACGAACCATTCGCGGTAGAGGTTCTGCGCCATTTCCTCCAGAATCTTGATACGCCGCAGGTTGTTCTCGATCAGGTCGTCGTAGGCCGAGAGGGTGGCGGCGATTTTATGTTGGGTGGGGAGGGGGGGAATGGTGATTGGGAAATCAGAAAACTTGGCAATTGGGATTCTATCAACCGTAGAGCCAACCAACGTGTTCTGAGCAATAACATTTCTCCACTCTTGGCTGAAGAAATAATAATACAAAAATCTTCCGCAAATCTTGGAATCATCAGGCCGAATCAAGGCCATTCGCCTACCGAGGCAACCACGAAAACCTTTTGGAATCATGGCATATCGATTCAGGGTGGCTTCGTAAGAAAAAACAATATCCCCATAACTTGGTTCAATGCGTTTAATCCATCGAGGGTATTCCTCTTCTGAAATATGACGAACATCGGAAAGATCAAGTTGACCTGTCTCACCTACATTCTTAATACCAAGAAAAATAGGACCTGACTCTGACGGCTTTGGAGTGGCATGCGGGCCATCGTACATCCCCGAATAGACCTCTCTTATCGGAATGGTTTGCCGTTTTAACGCCATCACTCAGCCTCCAGCAACTTTACCACATTCTCAGCGATTCGCGCTTCCAGCTCCCGAGCCTCGGCATTGAGGATTTCCAGTTCTTCGTTTTGCTCCTCCAGCCGAACCTTGAAGTCAAAATCCTCCTCCTCTCGGGCAGCCACTCCTACATATCGGCCGGGGTTGAGGCTCCAGCCTTGGGCTTCTATCTCTGCCAAGGTTGACACCTTGCACAGACCGGGAATATCGACATATCGGCCATCAGGGAAGTGTTCAGTCAGAAGGTCGGCGCTGTCATGCAGGTTTTCAGCGTTCTCGCCTCTGTAGAGCCGAGCAATGTTGGCCAGGAACTCGATCTGCGCCGGAGTCCAGTCGCGGTGGGCGCGATCGATCTGGCGGTAAATATGGCGGGCATCGACAAATAGCACCTGATCAGCCCTGGAATCGCTCCCGGACTTGCCCTTATCCAAGAACCAAAGAGTACATGGTAGGGTTACGGTATAAAAAAAGTTGGACCCGACGGACACCATTACATCCACGGCCCTGGTTTCGATGATCTGTTTGCGGATATCCAGCTCCGACCCCCT
>CAIMCT010000192.1 GCA_903839535.1 uncultured Desulfobacteraceae bacterium | reverse complement strand
TAAGACCCACCGAATGGACAAAAGGCACACGGTTGCGGTTCACATATCCGTCACGAAGCTGTCTTAAAAAAGAAATAAGTGTGCCGTTTGAAAGACAGTCCGCTTCGTCAAACAGAATAACCATCGGTTTCTTCAACTTACTGGACAGACGACTCAATCCGACTCTCATAATATTAGTATAGTCCGAAAAGTCCGTGTTTTCGGAAAAAATGTATCTGCTCTGCGGATCAATTAGTTCGGCTTCATAAGCCAATCTGTTGAAAACAGCAGGAATTCCCTTTTCAGGATCGATAATTCCCTGAGCGGATTCAAGCGAGCAGTACATAGTGTGATACCTGCCCTCGTCATTCAGTTTCCGGGTCAGATCCAGCAGCAGCGTTGTCTTTCCTGACTGACGCGCAGCATGAATCACAAAATACTGCTTCTGTTCAATCAGGTCTTGTATTCCTTTGCATCTTGACTCGGAGAGAATCATGTAATGTTCATCAGGATTGCAGGGCCCTGCGATGTTGAAATATTTTTTCATGGCTGCTCCTTTGCACAAAATTGAAAATCCTGCATCATATCTGTCCCTGATTGTAACATAAGCCGAATCAGTATGTAAGTATGATGACGGATTGAAGGATAAAAATTTTGTGATAAATAAGTTACTCCTTTCTTTTGGTTGTCCGAATCAGGATTAAGGGATCATATGACGGATTGAAGGATGAAAAAATCCGCATAGATCCACAATTGTTGGCATTTTATCGTAACCTATTGAATTTGAAACTTTTATTTAAAAATCAGAAAAAATTGAATTTATCTTCTGTTTTCAAATGGTTAGACATATCCGAACTGAAGATGCCAAAACTTATAGACCTATGTACGATGCTCAAGGAAGACTTATTTCGGTTGACAACGCTAAAGATGTTTTGCGGAATGCAAAATAGAAAGGGGTTCACAGGAGACATCCATGAAAATTTTGGCATCCTTGATATTACCCCAAAAGTAGTTGACACTTTTGTATGATCAGAAAATGTCAGTTGTTCACGGCATGGCTGTCAGGTTAGTGTGAAATATTTGCGCCCCAAAGGGGCTGCGTAATTCAGCCTAGGGCTATTGTAAAACACATTTAATCTACCTCTTTGGTGTGGATAACATATATCAAAAAAGAATTTTTTGCTGCTCCAACCAATTCTTTTCGCTGAATGCTCTCATCAGTTAATAAAGTCATTATCATGATTTTCAATAAAAAATAAATAATGAATAAATAATTCTTGACAAACAAAAAGCAAAGAATATATATGAGAGCAACAAATAAACTTAATTCATTTTTATTGGTAATTAAAATATGTTGATTTTAAATTATGTACTCGCAGCATCAATATGGGGAGTTGTAACCATTGGGTTACAGGAAGGAGGGAAAGCATTGGGCCGACGATCTGGAGGAAAAGCAGTAAGAATCAAATACCATGTCCGCAATTAGTTCATAGGACGACCTCCTGCTTTGGGCCTTAGAGGGTAACGCTGAAATCTCTGGGAATTTTTTATAATGAACAGGAAACTTAACCTTTGGTGATAAGGAGATAAGACATGTCGGATACTTACGAAAAGGAACCTACTCAGGCCTGGATTACGACCTTTGCAGGCACAGCCATCAATCTTTGTCTAGGAATTTTGTATGCCTGGAGTATGTGGGGAGCCGCTCTTGTCAGCGAGGTTACCCTGGCCCCCGGAGATGTTGTAACCAAAACAGCGGTGATTTTAGCCGCCAAGGCGACAGACGCAGATAAATCGCTACCCGGAAACATGCTGGTAAAGGCAAAAGATGCCGTTCCCCGACCCGATGCGTTGAAAGTTAAATTCGGAACCAATGTAAAGGAAGGATATGTTCTGCTTAGTGACGTTAAAAGCGATTTCAGAGCCGGTGATATTATTACCAAAGCCGGCGAGCTAATGACGGATCCCAAAAATGCTGGATGGATATATTTGAACAATGCAGAGACCGCCACACCCTTTTCGCTCTGTGTGATTATGTTTGCCCTTCTGATGATTCCCGGAGGAAAAATCCAGGATAAAATCAGTCCCAAATTTGGAGCCACCTTGGGCGGGCTGTTTCTGGCCGTCGGGTGTATCATCGCCGGAATGATGAAAAGCTATACCGGTCTGATTATCGGATTCGGAATTTTTGGCGGCATCGGCATGGGAATCGGATATGCTGCGCCAACCCCGGCCGCCCTCAAATGGTTCGGCCCCCATCGCCGCGGTCTAATTGCGGGCCTGGTGGTCGGCGGATATGGTGGTGCGGCGCTTTACATCGGCCCCCTTGCAAAATATCTGATTGGAGATTTTGGCATTACCCAGAGCTTTGTTATTCTTGGAATTGCCTTTGCCACAGTGGTGGTCGTTGCCGGCCAGCTTATTAAGATTCCTGCTCCTGGTTATGTGCCTGCACCGCCCCGGATTGCTCAAACAGCAAAACAACTGGCTGCCTCGACCAAGCATAACTGGGAAGCTGGCGAAATGATCAAGACCTGGCAGTTTTATGCACTGGTATTTATGTTTATCCTTACCACTCAGTCCGGCCTTCTGATCATTGCTAATGCAGCGGGGCTGCTGAGCAAAACGGGTGCCAAGATCCCCTTCTTTGCCGCCAATGCCTGGTTGCTCGTCTCTTTCGGGGGACTGGTCAATGCCGCAGGCCGTGTGGGAACCGGATTCTATTCGGATAAGATCGGACGGCTGAATGCCTATGCCCTGAACTGCGGACTATCCGCCCTGTGCCTGTTTACCCTTCCCTACATCATCGGGTCCGCTAATATTTTCCTGCTGTTCCTGGCTGTCGGCGTTGCCTATTGGCAATATGGCGGCGGGCTTGCTCTGATGCCTTCCTTTGTCGGCGACTTTTATGGTCCCAAAAATCTGGGCTTTAACTATGGTCTGGTTTTTATCGGCTGGGGCCTTGGCTTTTTCATGGCAAGACTGGGCGGTACTATTAAAGACCTTACCGGAAGCCTAAACTATGCATTTTATATTTCAGGCATACTGCTTATTGTCGGTGTTATTCTGGCATTCAGCACCAGCAGACCGCTCTGGGCGGAACTACAGGAAAAGGCAAAGGGCTGATCCTAAGTTTAAATACACCGGGTAATCCAATTGGAGAGCCCGGACAATAACCCAGCAATGTGATTATTTGAACATTGCTTGCAAATTGCCTTCCCCCCCTTTCAAAAAGAGTGGGGCCAGGGGGATTTGAAAGTGCAAACACAAGAGAGTCCCTCCCCCCTCAATCTCCTTTTTTCAAAGGAAGAAGTCAAAGGAACGTGATGTCCTTCGACTTTCGTATAAAAAACAGACGTAATATCTTGCAGCTTATTTTCATGTTTCATTTCGGCTAAAATATTTTGCTAAACAGGACTTCCGTTCTTTTGCTCATGTGATTTTATAGACAAATGAATGCAATATATATTATATTTGATTTAAATTTTTTAGCTATAATTTTTCTTGACAAATAGAAATATAGTTTATAAAATGTTTCAACAAATAAATAGGGTTCATTGATATGGGGATTCACGAAAGGAAAGAGCGGGAAAAAGAACGCAGGCGACAGCAGATCATGGTTGCTGCAAAACGGGTCTTTTCTTTAAGCGGCTTCAGCAAGTCCACCATGGAAGATATCGCCAGGGAAGCCGAACTCAGTCCAGGAACCATTTATTTGTATTTCAAAAACAAAGATGAATTGTACGCATCGCTGTCTGTCAGAATTCTTCAATATCTTAGTATTCGTCTCAAACACGTTATCGAGAATAAGAATCTTCAGCCCGAGCAGTATATTGGTGCCCTTAAACAGGCAATGCTTGATGTCTATGATTTTGACCCGTTGATAGTGATCAACCTGTTTCAGCTTCAATCCAGTGAAACGCTAAAAAACCTTACGCCGGAACTGCTGGAAGAAATCGTAGATCTGTCTCGGAGCTCTCTGGAATCCATGGCCAGTATTTTCCAGATGGGTATAAAAAAAGGGGTGTTCATCGATAGGCATCCTTTTGCACTGGCAGACACCCTATGGGCGTTATTCTCCGGAATCATTCTCTGGGAAGAGAGCAAGAAAATCATTAACAAGGATAAGGATTATCTCAAGTCAACGCTGGATATTGCATTTGAAGTCTTTTCACGGGGGATAGCGCATTAGCGTTGCAGTCGGGAAGAATGAATAAAGGCAAGAACAACCATTAACACGATCATGGGAGGAAATGACTAATGGCAGAACAAGTAGAAAAAGCAGAAGCAGTAGAAACATCAGAGGCGCAGATTGCGGTACACTGGCAGGAAGAAGAAAAATACTATCCGTCCACCAAGTTCGTCGCCCAAGCCAACATGACGGATGAGGGCATCTATGATCGGTTCAGTCTGGACAATTTTCCGAACTGCTACAAGGAGTATGCGGATCTCCTGGACTGGTACGAGTACTGGCACACCGTTCTGGACACCAGCGATGCACCGTGCTGGAAATGGTTTGTGGGCGGTAAAATCAATGCAAGCTATAACTGTATCGACCGACATCTTCCCCTGAACAAAAACAAGACCGCCATCCATTTTGTGCCGGAGCTGGAAAACGAGAAAGTTGAACACATCACCTATCAGGAGCTGTATGTCCGGGTGAATGAATTTGCAGCCGTGCTTCAGGATTTCTGCGGATTAAAGGCCGGAGACCGGGTAACGCTGCATATGCCCATGACAGCAGAGCTTCCCATTACCATGCTGGCTTGCGCTCGCCTTGGTATTATTCACTCCGAGGTATTTGGCGGATTCAGCGGCAAGGCTGCCGCAGACCGGGTTGAGGACTCGAAAAGTGATGTCTTGATCACCATCGACGGTTACTATCGCGGCGGTGCCATGATTGATCACAAGGAAAAGGCGGATATTGCTTTTGATGAAGCCAAGAAACAGGGTCAGACCTTGAAAAAAATTCTGATCTGGCAGCGGTATCCCGGCAAATATTCCAGCCCCACCCCGCTGGTCGAAGGTCGAGACTTTATCGTCAACGATCTGTTGAAAAACTATTACGGCAAACGCATCGACCCGGTGCCGATGCCAGCAGAAGCCCCGCTCTTTTTGATGTACACCAGCGGCACAACCGGAAAACCCAAGGGCTGCCAGCACAGCACCGGCGGCTACATGGCCTATGTCACAGGAACCTCCAAATACGTTCAGGACATCCATCCGGAAGATGTTTACTGGTGCATGGCCGACATCGGCTGGATCACAGGACATTCCTACATCGTTTATGGCCCGCTGGCGCTTTGCGCCTCATCTGTTATTTATGAAGGCATTCCTACTTATCCGGATGCGGGCAGGGTTTGGAGAATCGCCCAGAACCTGGATGTCAACATCTTTCACACAGCCCCCACGACCATTCGCGCTTTAAGAAAAGTCGGGCCGGATGAACCCAAGAAATACAACTATCATTTCAAACATATGACGACTGTCGGCGAACCCATCGAACCGGTTGTATGGAAATGGTACCATTCAGATGTCGGAAAAGGCGAGGCCATCATCGTGGATACCTGGTGGCAGACGGAAACCGGCGGCTTTCTCTGCAGCACCCTGCCGGCGCTAAGGCCCATGAAACCAGGAAGCGCGGGACCTGGCATGCCCGGTATTCACCCCATCATCTATGATGAGGATGGGAATGAACTGCCATCCGGATGCGGCCAAGCTGGCAACATCTGCATTCAGAATCCTTGGCCGGGCGGATTCCAGACCATCTGGGGAGATCGCGAAAGATTTGTCCGTCAGTATTATGAGCGGTATTGCAAAGACCCGAACAGCAAGGACTGGAGAGATTGGCCATACCTGACAGGGGATGCAGCAGTTCAGGCTCCGGATGGATATTATCGAATCCTGGGCAGAATCGACGATGTTATCAATGTTTCCGGCCATCGTCTGGGGACCAAGGAGCTTGAATCCGCGGCCATGACGGTTAATGAAGTTGCGGAAGCAGCGGTTGTACCAGTCAATGATGAAATCAAGGGCAAGGTCCCAGACCTTTATGTGTCCTTGAAACCTGGATTTACGCCTAGCAAGGAACTGGAAGACCGAATTGTCAAGGCCCTTGTCTTCGAGATCGGCCCCATTGCCAAACCCAGAAAAGTCTGGATTGTGCCGGATATGCCCAAAACCAGATCCGGAAAGATCATGCGCAGGGTACTCGGTTCCCTTTCCAACAAGAAGGACGTTGGCGATGTAATGACCCTGGCCAATCCGGAAATCGTTGATGCCATTCATAAGATGGTCGATGGATATAAATGATGATGGTATTGAGTCTGTAACCGTTCTTTAAAAAACCGGAGCCGGAAGAATGAGAGAATTCTTCCGGCTTTTTTGTTCGATGTTTTATATTGTTGTTGAATTTTTTTGTCAGACTCGCTATGAACCGGATTAATTAAATTGTTCAGATGGAATAATTAGATTGTGCTACATTTTATATAAACGGTCATGACATGGTCTGTGCCGCCCCCATGAATGAAAATTAGCCGACACAAGAGCGTTTCTCACGCGAAGGCGCAGAGACGCAAAGAACATTTTTTTCGTGTATTTCGTGGTTTAAAAGTATTTTCACGGTAAAGTGAACTCATGATGAACTCGTATGAAGTGCTATCAGAAAGGAGTATGAATTATGACCAACCCCTATGTTGAGGCTTTTGAATCATCCATCAAAACCCCGGATGTGTTTTGGGCGAAAGCAGCCGAAGACCTGTTTTGGTACAAAAAATGGGATAAAGTGCTGGATGACTCGAACAAGCCGTTTTACCGCTGGTTTACGGGCGGAATTGTCAATACCTGTTACAATGCGCTGGACTATCATGTCGAAAACGGCAGGGCCGATCAGATTGCCCTGATTTACGACAGCCCTGTCACAGACACCATCAAAAAATATACTTATTTGCAGTTGAGGGATGAGGTTGCGATTTTTGCAGGCGCGCTGGCGGCCCGTGGAGTTGTAAAAGGAGACCGGGTTCTGATCTACATGCCCATGATCGCGGAAGCGGCCATTGCCATGCTGGCCTGCGCCAGGCTGGGCGCGGTTCATTCCGTGGTTTTTGGCGGATTTGCGGCCAACGAGCTGGCGACTCGTATAAACGATGCCAAACCCAAAGTGATTGTTACCGCCTCTTGTGGCATCGAAATCAAAAGAGTGATTCCCTATAAAGCCTTACTGGATGGTGCCATTGATATGGCCGTTGAAAAACCGCAGACCTGCATCATCTTGCAGCGCCCCATGGAAACTGCAACACTGATTGCCGGCCGCGACATCGACTGGGCGACCGCCATCAAGGATGTCAAACCGCATGACTGTGTGCCTGTCGCCGCTACCGATCCCCTGTATATTCTTTACACATCAGGCACCACCGGCATTCCCAAAGGCGTTGTCCGTGACAACGGCGGCCATATGGTGGCTCTGAAGTGGAGCATGAAGGCAGTTTATAATGTGGATGCCGGAGATGTGTATTGGGCGGCCTCGGACGTAGGCTGGGTCGTGGGACATTCCTATATTGTTTACGGGCCGCTGCTTAAGGGCTGCACCACCATCCTGTATGAAGGCAAGCCTGTCGGAACCCCGGATGCAGGCGCTTTCTGGCGCGTGATTTCCCAACACAAGGTCAAGGCGCTCTTTACCGCGCCCACGGCTTTCCGGGCGATTAAAAGAGAAGATCCGGAAGGTAAATTGCTGAAGAATTATGACATCTCCAGCTTTGTCACGCTATTTCTAGCTGGGGAAAGGTCTGATCCCGACACCCTGAAATGGGCGGAAAACAACATCAAGGTTCCGGTTATTGACCACTGGTGGCAAACAGAAACCGGATGGGCCATTGCCGCCAACTGTATGGGGCTTCATCACTATCCGGTTGTTTACGGATCGCCCACCAAACCGGTTCCAGGATGGGATGTTCAGGTCGTGAATCCGGAAAATGAGCAGGTAAAGGCAGGTGAAATTGGAGCGCTGGTTGTAAAACTTCCGCTTCCGCCCGGAAGCCTGCCCACCCTGTGGAACAATGATGCGGGATATGTGTCGTCTTATCTTGATGAATTCCCCGGATATTACAAAACTGCGGATGCCGGATATATTGATGAAAACGGCTATGTCTATGTCATGTCACGAACCGATGACATCATCAATGTCGCCGGCCACAGACTTTCCACAGGCGCCATGGAAGAAATTCTCGCAGATCATCCCCAGGTTGCCGAATGCGCTGTTCTAGGCGTGGAAGACGACTTGAAAGGTCAGGTTCCCATCGGATTTCTTGTTTTGAACGCCGGAGTGACCCGTGACCATAGCGAGATTGTTAAAGAAGTTGTTCAGATGGTCAGAGATCGCATCGGGCCAGTTGCGTCTTTCAAGACTGCAACCGTGGTAAAGCGCCTTCCCAAGACTCGTTCCGGAAAGATTCTGAGAGGCACCATTCAAAAGATTGCAGACAACAAAGAGTACAAACTGCCGGCAACCATTGATGATCCGGCGACTTTGGATGAAATGGCAGTGGCTTTGAAATCCATTGGTTATGCAAAAGGCAGAAAATAGTCTTTGATTGTTTTTAGTCTTCCTGTCTGTCTTCTGGAGATGGACATAGGAAACAGAGCGGCGTTTCAATGCTTGCCGAATTGATTTTCCTGAGATAGTGACGATAGATCAGCCTGTGCGGATTTTTATTCCTTGCAGGCTGATTTTTTTTTTGACCGATTCCAATCTCTCCTTTGGTTTCCAGGATACAGCTTGGATAACCGGCGGAATAGCTGCAATAGGACGGTAACAGGAGCAATCGGAAGCCCCCCCTTTCAGAGATTCAGATTGACACATCTGTTCGCATTTTCTATTATCTCTCCGTAAAAAGTGGCGGATGCTTTCAGCGAACCATGAAAATATCTCCAGATAAGCATTCGCAACGCCTGTCTTGTCAGGCAAGGGGCCATGTTCTGCATATTAAAATATTGAATAAAGGGGGCTTTTATGGGATCGCTTCTCAAAACCGTTATCCATGATCAGCATGTAAAGCTTGGCGCTCAAATGGTGGCATTCGGCGGATGGAACATGCCGATTCAATACCGGACAGGAATTGTTCAGGAACACCTTGCCACCCGAAATCATGCCGGCATTTTTGATGTCTCCCACATGGGACAAATTTACATAAGCGGCCCGTCTGCGCTTGCTTTTCTTCAGCATGTCCTTTCCAACAATGCCGCCGGACTGGAAGTCGGAGAAAGTCAGTACACGATTATCCCCAACGAACAGGGCGGCGCCATCGACGATGCCTATCTTTACCGTTTTGTTCCGGATCAGTATCTGCTGGTCGTCAATGCGTCCAACCGCGAAAAAGATCTGGCGCATTTTCATGCCGTCATGATGCATTTTCCAGATATTCAATTGATCGATAATACGGCGAATATGGCGATGATCAGCCTTCAGGGACCTGTATCCAGAGACATTCTTGCAGCGATCATGGATTCCGGTCATTTTCCGGAACCCATGAAAAACCGATTGAGTACGGCGACGCTGCAAGGCATTCCGGCCTGGATCAGCAGAACCGGCTATACCGGAGAACCGCTGGGTTTCGAGTTGTTTATTTCCGGCCAAAACGCCCCGGCTCTCTGGAACCTTCTGATCGAAAACGGAGCATGTCCTGCCGGGCTTGGTGCCAGAGACACACTTAGGCTTGAAGCCGGACTTCCCCTCTATGGCCATGAACTGGGACCGGATGAAACGGTAAATGACATTCCCATTTTTTCCCTGCCTCTCAGCCGGATTGCAGTCAGTTTTTCCGATTTAAAAGCCGACTTCATTGGAAGGTCGGCACTTTTTCGTCAGTTTCAAGCGCTAAAATTGATCATGGATCGAAATTATTCCAGCGTTCAGGATATTCCCCGCATGATTTTTTCCCTGGCTCTGACCGATAAAGGGGTGATCCGTTCCGGATGCCAAGTGTATCATGGAAACAAACCAGTAGGATATGTCACCAGCGGCACCATGGTTCCTTATCAGAAAGTGGCGGGTCAGGGGATATTGTCCAAATTGACTTCCGAAAAAGGGATGCGGTCGATCGGGCTTGCCCTTCTGAACAGCAATCTTTGTGAAGGTGATGTGCTGAATGTTGATATCCGGGGGAAAATGATCCAGGCTGTAATCGTTCCCTATCATCTGAGAAGCGAAGCCCCTCCCTTTGCAAGACCCATTTTGTACGACCGAATTTTTCAGACTGAAAACCATTCATCCATGCAGGATGTTCTCCAGAAGGTGGACACGCTCATAGATGGTGCAGCCAGTAACAGCCTTTGGCGCCAGCGGGAATGCATCAACCTCATTCCCTCCGAACAAACCCCGTCAAAACTGGTGCGGCTTCTTTCCGTGTTGGACCCTTCCGGAAGATATGCCGAACATAAAAAAATGAAGGCATTCAGTGATGCGGATGTTTTTTATTATCAGGGTGTTGACTTCATTGAAAAAGTAGAACACCTGCTTCAGAAAGAGCTTTGCGCCTATTTTGGATGCGCGCAGGTGGAAACCCGGCTGATTTCCGGTCAAATGGCCAATACGGCCGTATTCAGTGCGCTTTGTGATTATCTCAATCGCTCGGATAGAAAAAACGAACAGCGTCGAATTCGCCGCGTACTGAATCACCACATCATTAAAGGGGGGCATCTTAGTGCCCAGCCCATGGGTGCATTAAGGGATTTTGTCACACGGGATATCCGGACAGAAAAACCGTCGGTGATCAATTTCCCGGTTCTTGAAGAAAACCCTTATCAGATTGATGTAGCTGCTACTTGTAAAACGATCGCGGATTATCAGCCCGAATTGATTATCTTCGGAAAAAGCATGATTCTTCACCGGGAACCTGTTGCAGATATCCGCTCTTTTGTGGATTCACAGAACCTGGATTGTGTGCTATTATACGACATGGCGCATGTACTGGGACTCTGTGGCCCGTTTTACCAGGAGCCTTTCAAGGAAGGCGTGGATATTGTCACAGGCTCAACCCACAAAACCTTTTTCGGAACCCAGAGAGGGGTTATTGCATCAGATTTCAGCCGGGACAGTATGCGATATCCACTATGGGAAGCTGTCGAGCGCAGGACATTTCCGGGAAGCGTCAGCAATCACCACCTGGGAACGATGGTAGGCTTGTTGATGGCAGCATACGAAATGAATGCATTCAAAGCTAATTATCAAAAACAGGTGATTGACAACGCCAAGGCTTTTGCCGCAGCGCTCAAGGACTGCGGTTTGAATGTGGCAGGTGATCCAGCCATCTCCTTTACAGAAACCCATCAGGTGATTCTCTCGGTCGGGTATGCCAGGGGGCCGGAAATGGCACGGCGGCTGGAAGACAACCACATTATCGTAAATTACCAGGCGGCTCCGGATGAAGAAGGATTTACGGCATCAGGTGCCATGCGAATGGGGGTTGCCGAAATGACGAGATTCGGCATGAAGGAAATGGATTTTCAAACGCTGGCGGAACTGATGCATGATGTAATTGTTCAGAATAAGCAGGTCAAGTCTCAGGTAGTCGAATTTCGCAAACGGTTTCAGGAAATGCAGTATTGTTTTTCGGAAAATGAGATTCCCCGAGTTCAGAAAGTACTGGAAGCAATCGTCTGATTTATTGAATTCTTTTTTATATCAAGCACCATAATACAGGATTTCACCATGGCTACTCAATTGATTCGATATATATCTCTTCTATTTGTGATAGTGTTTATTTCTATCACAATGGCCTCCGATGGGTTTGGAGAGGATGTTCAGATATCTGAACCGGTTAATCCCGGACTGAACTATCTGCTATCTCTAACAGAGCCTGCGCGTTCCCAAAATTTTGATTCCGGAATGATTGAAGAAGTTATTGAATTCGTTTTATCGTCAAAAAACAAAAATACCCTGTATTTTCCAGGGAATCGAACAAACATCGCATCCGCTTATCATGAATTCGATATACACAAAGATCTCAAGCATATCCTGAATATCGGTTTTAATCCTGGTATTCCCCCGTTTATCCTCTCGCCTTCTTCGGTTCGTCTGGCTTACTGGACAGAGATTAACGGGAAAAAACAGCTTTTCCCCGATTTATCTTCAATGCTGTCGAGGCTTGATCACCCAATAATAGTCACCGGAGTGGAGCATGAAGAAATAACCCCCGATCTGAATACCGGCGCTTATTATGGATACGATTTGAACCGCATCCTGATTCTGTTGAAATACCAGGGTCGCCCCGCCCTGATTTCTGTATCCAGGCAGAAAAATGTTTCTGATGTCGGCAAAAAAGGAGTGGTTTTGGGCAAGGATGAAAACTGGGATTATTTCTATTCAGGTCAAAAAGGGCTGAACAAACCTGGGCTGGGCTGGGTGAATTCCTATATGTATGATTCCTACACCGTATCGGTATTCATTGAGCAAGATGGCGCAGGCCCACTGGTACACTGTGGAGTTTACAAATGGCTTCGGGCAGGATGGGCGGATATGAACATGGTTCAGAATCAGCACATCTATAAAGGGCTGCAGCGTTACTCGGAAACCGTAAAAGAGATTCTGGAACACCCATCTCTCCCCGAGTCCGTGAAGATAGTAGAAATATTTTCAATAATTAAAACATTTTCTGCAGATGAACTCAGAGACAAAGTCAGGAAATATACCAATCTATTGGCTCAAAAATACGGCAATGACACCAGCTCAGGCGGAAAACTGATCGCTGAGACCATAAAAGACGACTCATATCTGAGTCAACTCAGCCAGTATCAAATGCAGTCGGTTCTGGCCGTTGAATACATCAAATTTCTGCTGGGGAAAAACACCATCCAGGATATTGCCTATTTCATTAGCTCCGCCGACATTAACCGTCACCGAAAAGGCTGATGCCCTCGTAGAAAGTCCAATATCTGCGTTGAGCTTCATCCTTCGTCGTTGCGGCGTACTACTCGTACGCCTCACTCCTCAGGATTTGCTCGCCTTGATCTTGAACTTTCTACGAAGGCATCCTTTTACGAAGGCATCCTTTTATACTGCGAACGGGCATAATCTGCGCTTTTCTTAAACTCCCTCTCCCAGCGGGGGAGGGTTGGGGTGGGGGGTCAAAAACGTAAAATTGTGCCAGTTCGCAGTACAGCTTGGGCTGTCTCTCATCAGGTTAGCTTGGGCTGTCAGACCGGATGAGGCCGTTTGGCGGATAATATCGGCGTATTGACAACCAGAGCAGATTTGCCTTCTGATTTTCGAATGTCAATTTTGAGGGTTTCCTTGTCAATTTCAAAATATCGGGAAATGACATCCACAATGTCCTGATGTAATCTGATCAGAATGTCGTCCGATACTTCCAGCTTGTCATATATCAGTGCAAACTGAAGCCGCTTTTTGGCGACATCTTTGCTGTCGCCTTTGTCCATCAGCTTTTTCAACCATCCTTGAAACATAGGATCACCTTATTTACCGATGCCAATTTTCTGGCCGACTCGTTTCCAGAAGGATTTGAGCGCTTGCGGAATTTCTATTGGAAGATTAATTTGCCCATTCAGTCGCATGGCAATGCGTCGGAACGCCAAGCCTGCTTCGGAATCCTTCTGCAGAACCAGGGGGACTCCCGTATTGGTCGATATGATAACCTGGGTATCCATCGGAACCAGACCTAAAAGTTCGATAGACAATACTTCCACCACATCCTCATGACTGAGCATATCCCCACTTGCAACCATCTCGGGAACGATACGGTTGACAATCAGTTTCGGCGTAATGGATCGCGCATGCAACAGGCCGATGACCCGGTCTGCATCACGGACAGAAGAGATTTCAGGGGTACAGATCAGCACAGCCTCGTCCGCAGGCGCAACGGAATTTTCAAAGCCCCGCTCGATGCCTGCAGGGCAGTCCAGCAGCACGAAATCAAATTCTTTCCTAAGTTCCTTGCAGAATTGAACCATATCCTCCGGGTTCAGGACATCTTTGTTGTCACTTTGAGATGCCGGAATCAGGTGCAGATTTTCAATCCGCCTATCTTTTATGGCTGCCTGTTTAACCTTGCATTTGCCCTTAACCGCGTCCACGATAGTAAACACGATGCGATTTTCAAGACCCATCACCACATCAAGATTCCGCAGGCCGATATCCATATCCACCACGGCAACCTGCTTGCCTTCCAAAGCCAGAGCTGCACCGATAGCGGCAGTTGCAGTCGTTTTGCCAACACCGCCCTTTCCGGACGTAATGACGATAACTTTTCCTTCCAATTAACACCTCTTCAACGAACTACCGGCCATGTAAGCCGTCCGAATGGATTTGTCTTAATATAATCCTCAACAACAATGCCACCGTTTTCAACATGAGCGAACTCAAGGGCAGGAACGGATGTAACCGGCAGTCCCGCAGCAATGACCCCCCCGATCTGTATCTGGATGGGCTTGAATCCGATGGCCAGAATAATGGCTTCTTCATTATCCGGTTGGCCAGCCAGGGCAGTACCACTGAGATTACCCATGATCAGAATATCGCCTCCTGCAATAAGCTCACTTCCGGGATTCACATCACCCAGAATAACCAGATGCTTTCTGGCGATGATCTTTTGACCAGACCTCACCCTTCCGGCAATAATTAATGCATCGGTGTGGTGTTGATGCCAGGTATTGGACATATCCAGTTTTTGAGGCTTATCCTCATTCATGTTATGTTCCCGCTGAGGCACTGATACGGATTCAACATTGTACTTATTTTTTAAAAAAAGAGACAGGCTTTCAATAATTTCCTGGTGACCTTCCGTCTTGCCAATATCCAGAACCACACGGGAATTGAACGCCAGATGCTGAAGCTGGTTAAAAAGACGTGTAAGCTCTTCTTCAATATAATCTTTCGGAAGCGTTGGGTCCAGGGTGACCCTAAAGCCGTCTTTCACCCCTTTCAATCGCACTTGGGCTTTATCCTGGATATGTGTATCCATCCCGTTGTTATTACCCAAACTCAATGCCTCATCTTGAATCAATCTGCGCGATTTATCAGCAGAAGTAACCTTAATCCTCTCTTGACGGGGGGAATGGGGAGCATCTTCTGATGTATTTTAAGGGTAAAGATTTTATTTCCGGAGGTATAGTGATATAAGACGAATGTGTCAAGAAAAAGAAACAGCAGTTTCACTGAATTCGTCTGAACAAACCCTGGAAATATGTTAAAAAAATCATGTATTCATGCAGGTTGGCTGATTGATGGCGGTAGTGGCCCCATTCAGAAAGATGTGCTGATACACATTCATCAACATACCATCCAATCCATCGAATCAGCGCAGAAGGCAGCCTGTAAAAATCCATCGGCTTTTCTGGATCTTTCGGAATATACCCTGCTTCCCTGCCTGGTGGACTGCCATGTTCATCTGTTCATGTCCGGCACGGATGACATTGCTGCACGGAAACGACAGCTTGAAGCGGGGTATGATGAGCTTAAATCTGTAATTTCAAACCATATCGCCAGGCACCTTTCCAGCGGTGTCGGGGCCGTACGAGATGGCGGCGACGGCAAGGGACTTGTTCAGCAGTATCAACAGGAATGTTTAAGTTTGAATGATGGGAGAAAGAAACCGGTCAGCACGGGTTCCGCCTGTCATGCGGGCATTGATGTCAAGGTTGCCGGAAAAGCCTGGCATCAGTGCGGGCGATACGGAAAGCTGATAGGCAGATCGCCGGCTCCCGGCGAAACGCTGGCAGAGGCCATAAGCCGTGAAGCCAGCCTGCCGGGATACACCCGCCCCGATCACATCAAAGTGGTCAATTCGGGAGTCAACAGCCTGCTTTGCTTTGGAAAGGAAACCCTGCCGCAGTTTTCACTGAAGGAACTCACTCAGGTCGTTGGCGAAGCCGGGCGCCAGAAGCTTAAAGTTATGGTTCATGCCAATGGCAAGCTGCCGGTACAAATTGCCATAGAAGCCGGATGCCATTCCATTGAGCATGGTTTTTTTATGGGAGCCGAAAACCTGGCGCGAATGCGGGACAAACAGATCATCTGGGTGCCAACTGCCTTTACCATGCGGGCGTATTCAGCGATGTTAGCGCCTTCAAGCAGGGAAGCTTGCACGGCCCAGCGGAATCTGGATCACCAACTGGATCAACTTCGAATGGCCAGGGAACTCGGCGTTCCGGTTGCGCTTGGAACAGATGCCGGAAGTCTTGGGGTTCATCACGGGATTAGCGTTAGAGAAGAATTCAGGCTTTTTTTGGAAGCAGGCTATACCATTTCAGAGGCTGTGCAATGCGCCACCAAGACCGGAGCAAGGCTTTTGGGGATCACGGATATGGGCATCCTGATTCCCGGAATGCCCGACTCGTGGATTGCCGTTAAAGGTAGCCCATTGACGCTTGCGGAAAACCTTGGCGACGTTTATAAAGGACCTTGATCATCGTTTTGGCCAGGCGTGAAGATTATATCAGTCGCTTAAATAATAAATACAAATTGATACTCTATCTATTCCAAAGACAAACAACCTTTTCTAACCGAAACGATGATAAAAGCATCAAATGACTCTTGTATTTATCCTGTCTATCCTGTTCATCCATGTTAATTTTTTTTATAGGGAGATAGATCATGAAACAAAAGACTTATGTTATGCTCAAACTTGTTCTTGACCGCACTTGTGAGAAGTGCTACTCAGAAAGGGAGAGACCGTCAAAAAACAATTGTTTATCACCCTGTGTTCCGTTTTGTCAGTGCCGAAATCTTCGACAGGTGAATTCCATCCCGCGAACGTGAATGGGAATCTGCACCAATTGAAGATAACTGGTGAAACCGGTTTTCCTTCTGGAAGGAGGTACGATGAAGAAGTTGGGGGTGTTGTTTATTTGTCTATTTATGTTCAGTTCTAATGCCTTCTGTTTTTCATTCGCGGATGACGAGAAGACCGATGCGAAAGAGCGGGCTGCCAAAAGCAGCAGGGTTCATAAGCTGACAGATGTGCCTTGCAGGGGTTCTTTGAAGGGCATGAAGATTGCCGTCATGATCGCAGAGCGCCATTCGAAGGGGCAATTATCGGTCAGCCAATCGAAGTACAGTACCCTTTTCGAAGTAATCAACAGCCGCCTGAGAAACCTTGGCCTGAGTACTTACAATCAGGAAGATATCACACGACGTATAGCGGAAGCCGAAATAAAGGCGTACATGAACAATGATCCAGATGCGGCCCTGTCCGCAGCCAGCCGGTTAGGTGCAAATTTTATTCTGCGTGGCATAATCAATTCCCGTTCTCATGTTAATCCCATACTAAACATCAACGAAGTATATGTAGATATGGCCTTCACGCTTACCAGCTCCTCGGGTCGCACTATTTCTGGCGCGACGGCCAAGAGCGAATCATGGGCGGGGGCGGATACCATTTCTGCAGCCAAGTCTCTCGTAGAGGAACAGGCTGATGAAATAGTGGCGAAACTCTACAATGATTTTTGCAGAAAAGGCGCTGCCAAATAGCGTGTGTATTGTGAATGGCCATGTTTTGAACTTTCCATTTGCTCTTCCTCCAGCGGGGGGAGGGTTGGGGTTCAAAAACTCAAGTTATACCTGTTCACGGTGTAGTACGGAAAAAATATGAAAGTCTGGCGCAGCGGGCCAGTTGTATGTATTTCTGGCAGTGGTGTGTTTGAATATAGGGATTTTATACTGACCGAAGGAGTTAAACCATGAGAGTAAGCAGTTGCGCCAAAAGGATTGATTTGACAGTTCTTCTGCTGATTGTTGCATGTGTTATGCTAAACCCTGTTTTTGCAGGTGATCCGCAGACCATTCTCGTTTCCGCCGAAGGATTGGTGGATGCAAGCTCCGATAGGTACCAAAAAGATAAAGGCCTGATGGTTGATGACCTTCGCGAAGATGCAAAGCGTCAGGTCGTGGAAAAGGCTGTCGGGGTGTATGTGGAAAGCTCTACTCTCACCGAGAATTATCAGCTCATCCGTGACAAGGTACTCACTCAGAGCAAAGGACTTATCAAACAAATTGTCAAGGAGAGCCCACCTTGGGTTGGAAAAGATGGCTTTGGACATATGCTCATCAAGGCAGAGGTCTATGTCGGTCAGGTCCAGGACACCCTGCAGCAGATGTCCAGGGCGGGGAGAGTAAGCCCAGCCCTTTCAAGGTGGCATGAGTAACTATTAGATAATATTGATAAATAATATTGATAAACAATATTACTGGACAAACATCAGTGCAGAGTTTATGATAGCTTTATTACTAATTTAT
>CAIMCT010000191.1 GCA_903839535.1 uncultured Desulfobacteraceae bacterium | reverse complement strand
CCCCCTGGCCCCCCTTTTCAAAAGGGGGGGAATCGTTATCCATAGCAGTGACTGAAATGATGATCAAGGCCATTTGGGCTCATTGAAAAAAATGTCAACTACTTTTGAGGTAATATGAAGGATGCCTTAAATTAGATTGATTTTTATGGTTTTAATTTGTTTGTGCCTTTATTTCGTTTAGTCTGATTTAAACGCAATGTTTATCAATAATGTCCGAAAGTCATGTAATACTTGTTTTCTGTAAGCGTTCAGACCCCTCCCCCCAGCGGGGGGAGGCTGGGAGGGGGGAAATGTTGTCATGCCAACTACTTGCCCTCCCCCCGGCCCCCACCCGCTGGGAGGGGGAGTGAACGGTTACGGTAATGGAGAAGAACTGATGAAATGACAGAATGTTCAAGTATAGCGCAAAATTGAATTGGTTACTCTTTACACGCCCATCAAAGCATGAATACTGGATCGACATCAAGTGTTACAGTTACCTGCGGATGGTGAATATCTTTTCTGTGCGTGGTTATCAATTCGCGGGCCATTCGGCGAAGCGGGGCGGTTCGTACGCTTTTGAGCAGGATCTGCCATCGGTAATATCTGGCGATTCTGGGTAGATAGGATTCGATCGGCCCGAGAACCTCGACAGGATGCCATGATGAATTATTTTTTTTAAGGCTGCGACATAGCTCGCCAAGTTTCAGCGCATGGCTGCGGGTCTTTTCTTGATCTTTTCCAGACAGCTTTATCTGGATCAGCCGGGAAAACGGGGGATATTTCAAACTTTCACGAAACTGAATCTCTTTTTCATAGAAGGATGCATAATCCTGACGGGTTGCAGCAGCAATGATAAAATGCTCCGGGTTGTAGGTCTGTAGAATGACCTGGCCAGGCGACTCTCCCCTGCCAGCCCGGCCAGATACCTGAAGCAAAAGCTGAAACATGCGCTCGCTGGATCTGAAGTCCGGAAAATTGAAAGAAATATCGGCGCAGATAATTCCTACAAGCGTGATGTAGGGGAAATCATGGCCTTTCGCCACCATCTGAGTGCCGATCAGAATATCCGTTGTCCGGTTTCTTAAATCCTTCAGCATTTTCAGCAAAGCTCCTTTGGGAGCAACGGTGTCCCTGTCCATTCTGGCTACAGTCGCCTCCGGAAACAGCGATTTGACGGCAGCCTCGATTTTTTCCGTTCCCATTCCAAGAAGCTTGATGCGCGAAGATCCGCAAGCTGTGCAACTCGTTACTGAAGCTCTGGAAAAACCGCAGTAATGGCATTTGAATACCTGATCTTTCTGATGAAGGGTCAAGGAAATAGAGCAGTTTTTACATCGCACCACCTCGCCGCAGGACGCACATACCGGAAAACTGGCGAATCCCCTGCGATTTAGAAACAGAAGGACCTGCTCTCCTCTGGCCAGCGTCTGTTTCATAGCCTCATGGAGCTGCGGAGTGATGAGCTTCCAGATACCGCGCTGATCCCGCAGTTGACGCAGATCAACGACCAATGTTTCGGGAAGCGGACGATCTTCTATGCGTCGTGACAGTATCAGACCATAGAATTTTTGGGTCAGCACATTATGATAAGACTGAATGGAAGGGGTTGCTGAGCCCAGAAGTGCTACGGCGTTGTCCATTTTGGCGCGAACCAGCGCAATATCCCGCGCATGGTAGTGAAGGCCGCTGTCCTGTTTGTATGAAGTATCATGTTCCTCATCCACAACGATTAGACCGAGACGTTCAACAGGCGCAAAAATCGCAGATCGTGTTCCAATGACAATGGGGGTAAGATGGCGCAGGATGCGATCCCACTGGTCAAATCGCTCGCCCGCGGAAAGCCCGCTGTGAAGAACCGCCACACATTCCCCGAAACGGGCCCGAAAACTGCGTTCAATCTGGGAAATCAGCGCAATTTCAGGAACCAGAACCAGAACAGATCGGCCTTTCTGCATCATCCGGTCTGCGAGCTGAAGATAAACCTCTGTTTTTCCGCTGCCAGTGACCCCTTTCAGCAAAAACGGCTTGTACCCTTTGCCCATTGCAAGTTCCACTGCGGAAACAACGTCTTGCTGCTCCGTCGTCAATTCAGGGGGATGATCCGGCTGAACTGTTTCGCCAAAAGGATCACGATACAGAATTTGGGTGCGGACTTGAATCCATCCGGCCTCTTTCATCGCGGGAAGTTTTCGGGATGCTGACGGGATTTTCCGGTTCAGTTCCCGAACAGGCATTCCGCCGTAGGACCGAATGGTCTCCAGAATGCGTTTCTGTGAACGCGAGAGGGATGCAGTGTCAATTTCATCAGAAGGGAATACATACAGTTCCTGCCTGTGCCGGGTGGTCTCGACCTTCACCTGGCGATCCTTTTCAATCCATCCGATTTTTTCCATGGACAGCAGCAGCGATGGGGAAATGCTGGTTCCGGCAGCTCCAGTCAAGTCTTTGCAGGTTCTGGGTTTATCTTCGAGGAGCCTAAGCACCATCTGTTGCAGTGCAGGCAGGGAAACATCAGTCGAATGGAGTCTGCCGGCCGGTGTCAAGGTGTAGCGAGTAATATCCTTTCGGGTTAATCCGGAGGGAAGGGCGGACTGAATCACCAGGCCTAAAGGGTAGAGGTAATAATCAGAAATCCACTCAAAAAACGGAATCATGGAAGCTGGAAACAGCGGGGATTCATCCAGGATATCCAGGATGAATTTAACCGCATCCACACCCATCTCCAGCTCCGCACTTTCGCCGAGAATATATCCTGTAACGCTGCGTTGACCGAAAGGTGCCAGAACGCGCATCCCCGGCTCAGCCAGAAACAACAGATGCTCCGGAATCCTGTATGTAAATGTTGCGGCGACAGGAAGCGCAACAGCAATTCTGACATACGCAGATATTATCATAGTGTAGCGTCAGTATGAGGATGTTGGGGAGAGTGGGAGTGTGTGAGGAGATGAGAATGTGTGAGAGAGGACAGGAAACAAAACAGGGCTTGACTCATCTTATTCCTGAATGAGTTTGATTCGGTATTGCTTCACACGGTTCCCGTCCATTTCCTGAACGATAACCAGAAAATCGCCAATGGGGATTTCATCGTTCACCATGGGAATTCTGCCAGTTTGATTCAGAACATATCCGGAAAATGTGTCAAATTCCTTGGAATCCGGAATGTTCATGGGAATTAACTCATTCACCTCGTCAATATCGGATTTTCCCGGCACAATCCATTCGTTGTTCTGAACCTTGATAATTCGGGGCTCTTCCATATCGGTTTCATCGCTGATCTCGCCCACGAGTTCCTCCAAAACATCTTCAAGGGTTATCAGGCCGGAAACCCCGCCGTGTTCATCCACAACAATTGCGATGTGATTTTTTCTTTTTTTGAACTGGCGCAGCAGCGAATCCAGTTTTTTGTTTTCCGGAACAAAGTATGGCGAACGCATGATGTTCCGAATATCAATTGCCGGACCCGGAACGGATTGCTGAACAGACTGCTGAACGAAAATATCCTTGATGTTGACGATGCCAATTATGTGATCAATGTCGGCTTCAGTGACCGGAATCCGGGTAAATCCAGAACTGGCGACTGTGTGAAGGTTCAGAGGTTGCCCGGCCTCCACAACAAACATGTCCGCCCTGGGGGTCATGATTTCAGATGCATTGGTATCGTCAAATTCAAAGATATTGTGAATCAGTTCCCGTTCTTCCTCCTTGATTTCCCCTTCTTCCTCAACGACCTCGACTATTGTCATCAACTCTTCTTCGGTGACAATGGATGTTTTTTGAACTTTTCCGGTAAGCAGCGGAATGAAGTTCAAAAATTTTGAAATGGGAAAAAACAGGACGGAACACCAGTAAACCGGATAAACCGTCAATCTGGCGACTGCCACATTGTTTCTGGTGGCGAGAGACTTGGGGAAAACCTCGCCAAAGACTAGAATCATCAGGGTCATGATTCCGGTTGCAAGGCCAAGAGCATAATCGGGAAAGGCATTCAAGGCGACCGCCGTGGCAAGAGCGGATGCCCCGATATTGGCTACATTATTTCCAATAAGAAGTGTGGTCAATAAACGGTGAGGGTCTTCCTTCAGTTGATGAATCAGCACATATGGCTGCTGGTTATCTTTGGCCAGATGTCTTGCCTTGGTGCGGCTGATAGAGAAAAAGGCGGTTTCGGCAGCAGAAAAAAAGGCGGAAAAACACAGGAGAAAACTCATTATGATGATATCGACAAACATAAACAAGCGGATTGTCCTTTAAGCCGGTTGACCGATACAGGAACACATGGTCTTTCGTAGGGGCAGGTTCGAAATCCGCCCACGCCCCCTCCTGTGAGAGCATACTCCAGATTTTATTACCACGATCACCGGGGGGAATCAAACAGAAATCCTGATTATCCGATGGACGGGCTGAAAAACAGAACCACCAGGAGTTAGCAAATCATCATGGATTGGATGAATTCGGGCCGCATGCCGGCAATCCAAAGGGTGCTTACATCACCGGGCGATACCACCTCGACAGCCACCGTCATATTTTCCGGCGCCTTGCTGTAGCCGGCGCAGATGGATGCCGCCTGCTGTATCTCGTCGTTTCCAGCCTCCAAGGGAACCAGCACGACTGGGCCGGGAATCTGCTTTGTTTTTAAAACCATGTTCAGTGACGGATCATGGTGGTCAAGAATGGTGATATTGTCCTGAAGCGTCCGACCCACAATGATTTTAATCTGCTCGTTCAAACGGATATGCCTGCCATATTTAAGCAGGTGAAGCTCGTTTTCCGTGCAGTCCTTCTGGTGGCCAAAAAGATCTTTCAGGCGATTGCTGTAAACGGATTCCGTCAAAAGGCATCCGCCTGCAGGCGCTGGATAATCGGTAATCCCCCACGTTCTGGCAAGCTGTATCTGCGGTTTTCGAGATCTGCCGGAAAGCCCAAGCAAAAGCCTGCGGTCCACAATGCCTTTTTTTTCAGGAAGGGTTTCGTCCAGGAGCTTTGCACTCAGCGGCCGGACAATCACATCCCTGCATCCGGAATGCTTTTCAACATAGCGAAGCGATGAGCGGGTCTGAGACATGGGACGCTGTCCCAGCACTTCACCGCTGAAAAGAAAATCCATTTGCCTGTCCTTCATAACTTCGCCAGCCAGGCGAAACATGAGGGTATGACAGTCGATGCAAGGATTTATATGTTTGCCATAACCACGAGAGGGATCGCGGAGCATTTTCAGGTATGGCTGGGTGATGTTTTGAACGATCAGCGGAATATGTAGCTGAGCTGCAGCCCGGCGGGCTTTTACTGAAGAGAAAAATGGGGTTTCAAAACTGATCCACTCAACAGCAATCCCTTGATTTCCAAGAACTACCGCCGATAGAATGCTGTCAAGTCCGCCGGAACAAAGCCCCAATGCCCGGACTTTATTTTCTTGATTATTCATGGTATGGTCACAATGAAGGAAACAGGTTACAGGATTATGGGTTCATCAATCATGACACTAAAAGAAAAAGCCAACAAAATACGTCAGATACTATGTACCACCTATCCTGATGTCAAGACGCAACTGAATTTTAAGACACCGTTTCAGTTGCTGGTGGCCACCATTTTGTCGGCCCAGTGTACGGACAGACAGGTTAACCAGGTAACGCAGATCCTTTTTTTCCAACTGTCCACCCCGCAGGATTTTGCTGAAGCCGATATTGATACCATCGAAAAACTGATTCGTCCGACTGGCTTCTATCACAACAAGGCCAAAAATATCCGGCTCTGTTCCGAAATGCTGATCAACCGGTTTAACGGCATGGTGCCTGATACGCTGGAGGACCTCATTCAACTGGCTGGCGTGGGACGAAAAACAGCCAATGTGGTTCTGGGTGCAGCTTTTGGAAAACCAGGAATTGTGGTGGACACCCATGTAGCGCGTATATCCGGACGACTGGGGCTTACCCGGAACCAATACCCGGAAAAAATCGAGATGGATCTTATGATGCTCATCCCCAAGAAATCCTGGAATGAGTTTTGTCTGCGCTTGATTTATTTTGGCAGGGCGATTTGCAAGGCCAGAAAACCCGGATGCGTGTCATGTCCGCTTCTGCATCTGTGTCCATACTCATTGCAAATAAATTCAGTATGACAACAAATTGAGGAAACCACCAATGGACATCGGACAGGTTGCATCGCAACTCGGACTGGAAAAAGATGATATTTATGATGTGCTGGAGTTGTTTATCCATACAGCTCCTTCTGATCTCATGAAAATGACTACAGGCTACAACATACAGGACACTGTTCAGATAGGAGCGGCGGCCCACTCCCTGCGAGGATCCACTAGTGCATTGGGATTTGTGGACATTTCCAATCATGCGCAGCTCATAATGAAGCAAGCCCGCGATAAAAAAAATGAAGATTTGACTCAGTCGGTTCCGCTGTTCCTGAACCAGATGAGGAACTTGCTTTTGGAACTTGAGGAAGTCCTTAAAAACAGATGAAGGCGGTCACCCATAATGAACACACCAATAGAAAATACACCCAAAGCCCAGGTAAGACGTAAAAAGCTGGGAGAATTGTTGTTTCAGGCCAAACTTATTGACCAAAAAGTGTTGGAAAAGACCCTGGAAATCCAGAAAAGCCAAAAAAAGAGAATTGGTCAAGTCCTCATGGATATGGGGGTCATCAATGATGAAATGATCGCAAAGGCATTGGCCAGCCAGCTTAAAATTCCGTTTCTTCGACTGAGCAATGTACAAATACCCAAGGAGGTTATTGATCTTGTGCCTCAGGAAATGGCGGAGAATTATATGCTGCTTCCGGTCAAAGTGATCAAGAAACAATTAGTCATAGCAATGGCCAACCCGCTGGAATTTTATGCTCTGGATGATCTGCGGTTTATCACCAAGATGGATATTTTCGTGACGGTTGCCACCCAGAGCGACATACTGTTCGCCATCCACGAATTCTATCCCAGACAAAACCTTGGTAAGACACTGAGACCGGATGTGGGATTTGGCGAAAACATTGAGATTGTCGGGCAGGTCAAGGAAAAAGAACACAATGTTCAGGATCTGCTGAATTTAACCGAACTGCCGCCGGTGGTGCGCTTTACCAATACCGTCCTTGCAGAAGCCATCAAAATGAAAGCCAGCGACGTTCACATCGAACCCCAGAAAGAT
>CAIMCT010000190.1 GCA_903839535.1 uncultured Desulfobacteraceae bacterium | reverse complement strand
TAGCACCATCCAAAAAACATATGAGCGGTCGAGATATCGGCCGTCAGGAACCGACACCTTCGTTAAATCGCCGTGCAAACATTAGCTCAATAGGAGAAATGATGCCAGCAGCGGCTTGAATAAAAAACTTGATCATCGAGTACAAGGAAAATATTTACAATCCAGGTCAGTTAAAGCCTATTGACAGCACGCTGAAAGTCAAGGTGGGCGAACCCGCTCCAGAATTCACTTTGCCGTCCCTGAGCGGTGAAGCCATTTCACTCAGCCAGTTTGCAGGAAAGAAAAACGTCGTGATTTCCTATGTCCCCGCAGCCTGGACTCCGATATGTTCGGATCAATGGCCAGGGTACAATCTGGCGAAAGGATTGTTCGAGGCGCATGATGCCATTCTTCTTGGCATTACCGTGGACAACATTCCGACCCTGTATTCCTGGACCCGGCAAATGGGCAATCTCTGGTTTCCGGTGCTGTCGGATTTCTGGCCGCATGGGGCCGTAGCAGATAAATTCGGAGTTCTGCGCAGCGATGGAATCGCCGAACGAGCGCTATTCATCATTGATAAGGCCGGAATCCTGCACTACGCAAAGGTTGGGGACATCAATCGCCGGCCCGACCTGGAAGAGCTGATCAATGCACTGGAAAAAGCGAACATCGGCAAGTGATAGATGTCAGGCCGCTATCGTTTCTTGCCAAAGGATTTCCGGCTGAACAATGATTCTGCAAGCCGCTTTTTAATTCCTTGGCGATTACCAATGTAACATCTCCAGTGCTGACGCATGAAATAATGGACTGTAGTCCGTTATTATTAGCTGTTTTTGTGTATGGATTTCTTGCGACAAAGTTTTTTTTGAACACTTTGCAAACTTCTCCATACCAATGTCACGATAATTCAAGTACTTCAAAAATACGGAGTCATTTTGAAGATTACAACTGTTTTATACCAATCTGTGATGAAGGCGAAAAGCCAATGGATTTTCCGACCAAGCTTCTGGAATGTACATAAACAGATGCTGCCTTGTCTTTTTGATCCACCATGGGAGCGGGTCGGCGCTCACATTTATCGCACGATGCCGGATGCGGAACTGTTGAAATAATGAACGAAGATCAATTAGTCCCTTTTCATACAACGGATATGACAGGAAATCGCGTACTGGTTCTGGCGCCTCACCCTGAAGATGAAACCACCGGTTGCGGAAGGACCCTTGCCCTCCATACGGTAGCCAGTGAACCAGTTGTAAAATCGCTGAATGGTGCCTCAAGATACTCTATTGCTGTGATTGTCCGGACCCAGGGTATTCGCCAGCCATTGCTGAAAGAAGCGCTTACATCCATATCCGGGCAATCCAATTTCTGTCTGGCTGTGGTGGTGGTTCATGCAGGTATTGAGATGCTTGAAATGGTTGAATCGGTATGCCACGAAATACCATCCCTTTCCTGGGTGTTGATTCACGCAGACCGGGTCGAAAACAAGCGGGGATATCCACTGAATATCGGGCTTCATTACGTCTGTGCATCCCTTAACGATGTTGAGGCTGTAGCATTCCTGGATGATGATGACATTCTGTATTCAAATTTTTCCGCCAGAATGATCCAGACATTGAGGGAAACTGGTGCGGATGTTATCTGTGCAGCCAGCAACCGCAGTGTTCCAGGTCAAGCAGTGGAAGAAGGGTATCGGCCTGTTTCATTTCTGAATCTTTTTGTTCAGAATTTTATTCCCATAAACAGTTATATCATCCGCCTGGCATCATTAACAGAAACCCCTGTATTTTTTGATGAGACGCTGGATGTGGTCGAAGACTGGCACTTTTTGTTGCAATTGCTTCAAAACGGTTTTCGATTTGAGGCTATTACGGATACGCTTTCAGAATTTCGTATCATTTCTGATGGCAACAAGCAAATCAAGGATAACCCCGAGAAATGGGAGAATGCCTACAGCTATATTCATGCCTTCATCCGGGACAGTTCATTTCTGATGAATGGGCAAATGATGCAGCGTATGGTTATGGATCAACACTTCAAATCTGCTGAAAATCAGGAAAATATAGCTGCGATGCAGAAGCGTCTGGATGAACTTGAATTAAATGATGAATGATGAACATGACTGCTTCTAACGGATTTTGTGGTTCTGCCAGTGGGTGCAATGCTTGAATGAGATAATCGTATCATTCTTAAATTTCATCGAACGCTCTTGTGCCCGCTAATCACAACTAAAATCGAAAGGATCCCCCCCCTTTGAAAAAGGGGGGCCAGGGGGGATTTGGGAGGCTATCCACCTGAAAAATTCCCCTCGATCCCCCTTTTCCAAAGGGGGAAGTATCATTTTCATATATGGGGTGATCGAATTTAAGAAAGAT
>CAIMCT010000189.1 GCA_903839535.1 uncultured Desulfobacteraceae bacterium | reverse complement strand
TAAGCGATCATCCATACCACACCAATGAAAAGCATTGTCGATACGATGAGCTATCCGGCCCGCCTGGTTGATATATGCCGTCATGATCTGCTTATCATGCAAAGAAACTGAAAGCTTTAAACACAATTTGTTGTCAGAAGCACACTTAACGCATTGATGAGCAATCACTGCGGTATGATCCAGCATTTTTACATGGATTTCACCGTCAACAACTGCAACTGTGGCCCCGTATGGATAGGGGTTATTGCCATCCTGTGCCCCAAAAAAATGAGAACAGAAATCACCCCATATCTCTTTCAATAGATTGAACTCTGTCATGATTTTATTTCTTGCCGCTGTTTTTTCGTCTTCTCTAAACATCGGTTTTCCTCCATTATGCCTCGTAATCTGTCGGGAATACTTTTTGTTCAATCAAAGCATCGACCAGCCCACATAGAACCTGGTCAATGTTGTTTTCATCCACAAACGGCTTATCACTTGCGAATTGTTTTAACGATGCGATAGCTTTACCATTATCGTTAAAGTAAGTTTCCAATAACCGAATTTCCCCATAACGGAATATCACTTTTCCTATGAGAAAATCAGCATCGTCTCCAACTGTGATACATCGGCAAGTCACATAAACTTTCTCTCCAAGCAATCGAATCAGAAAACGATCTGCATCTATTCCGGTGATGCTGGCTTTGCAAATATTTTTCTTGCAGGCATTTTCCCATTCACGCTGATAGCTTTCAAAAATACTTAATAATTTCAGATAACTTTTTACGATGTTCTGGGTTTTAACCGTTTTTACAAAATCACCAAACATATTACCTTCTCCTTTTAATTTCTGTGTCTGTCGTATTCTTCCCACCACGTCGCCTTTGCTATGTCATGCCCAATCGTAATCGCCCTGAACTGCCTGAGCGGATCAAATTCATCTTCTTCCACACCAGGCGGGCCAAACATCGCGTTAAGGTACCGGTGACTGACTGGTTCTGTCATGGCCGCCACAACACATAGTAGAATCGCACGATATCCGCCGTGGAATGCTGACCAGTCAACGTGGTACACAGTCCGGCCCTTGTCGTCTGTCTTTTTGTCAACTCTTTGGCCTTCACCACCGGTGTACAGCTTGTATTGATCGCATGATTTATGGAAAATCAGGTTCCCGGTAGCCTGCAATGCAAAATACCAGTCCATTGCGTCACAAAAATTCGTTCTGCCTTCCCATAGCTCATCCAGCAGGTATTTTGTTCCGTATTGTGAGATATGATCCGTCTTCTCTTCAACCAAAACAATGAAGCCTTTTTCTTTCCGGTCCTTGATTTCTGCAATCAAATTGGACTTCCATGCTGCATCCGCCCACGGGATCAATTCAACCTGGGTGATAATCAGATTTTCACCATCGAAAACCGAATATGCAGTATATTTTTGACCTGATACAAGAGAGGCCGCCATGATCCGAATTACATCTGGCTTTAATGCTTCAACAGCCATCAGACCGCCTCCACAAGAGTTGATAGATAAGCCGCCATAAATATTGAATAGACTCTCTCGAATCTGTAACTGTGATTGACGTTATGGAATATGGTTTTCGGGTCATGGGCTGTTTTCATATTCCCGGCCAGGTCAAGATAGAAAGACCAAACAATCTTCTTTTCGCCTTCGCCAAGAAGAGAAAAAGACACCTTGCCGATGGGTATAAACTCAGCGTCAACGTGCATACTCAGTGATATTGTGACTCGTTTTCCGTCAAACATTGATATCACATCACCTTTGGTTTTCAACCTGAATGGATTATCATCCGGCAGGTTCGCCCACATCTTCATAAACTTTTCATTATACCCGACAAAAACCTCGTAAGCATGAACTGCTGATATAATCTTGTCTTCAATCTCCATAATCTCCTTTCACAAGCACAACATTGCTCGTTGCGCATCATCCCACCTATAGCCGTCCATAACTCCGGATTTATACGGCACTTCTTCAAATTTTTCATAGAATTCTGACTCTTCCCGGACAAACGTTTGGTTATCGTTTGATTTCGGGCTATAAATTATCATCTTGAGATTGTCACGTCGATTTGTGACATCAAGCGCTTTACCATAAACCCGATAGAGTTCACCTGTCTTTTTGTTTCTCCATGTTACAAATTTAATCATGCCGGTTCCCCTTCAAGTATTTTGACTGCCCATGCGGTTAAATCATCTGCATATTGGTTTTGGTTATCGCCATCAGTATCAGCCGGTACATAGTCGCACAGAAAGAAAAAACAGTGGGTGTCAAACAAATCAGGAGACTTGATCCCCTGTGATTTCATTTGCTCTTTGGGCATAATCGCATATCTGCCAGCCTCGTCAATCTTATACGGAATTCTGGATGCCTGGTTCACGATTTTGGTGCCGGGGCATATCCGGAACCGATCATCAAGAATAGCCTCCCGTGCCTTCACCGAAGCATAAGCCCGCTGATTTTTGTACCGCTTTCTGTCCGCGCCCGCGTGTGGGGGAAGCCCCCAGTGAATTCGTTCAACAGTCACGCCCAGCTCTTCCAGTGTTAATATCACCGTTCGGCCCGGCCCGTCTGCATCAACTGCAACAGTTATTCGTGGATATTTCACGATTTCAGAATACATTTCCCTGGCAAACACCAGCTCATCAGAGCCAAGGGATTCCCGCATGTCAATGACCTCGACCTTGCGAGCTACGCCGTATCCCGACACCCTCGCCAGCGTCCACACAGACGAATCCCGGTGAACCCCCTCCGCCACGTCCGCCGTCATCACCCACCCCCAAGGCTGATCATGCTCAATCAAGACCGCCTGCGCCTGGGTACACCAGCTTTTAGGGATCAAAAAACCTGACAGGTTATCTGGTAGCCTGCCCAGCACTTTGATCTGATATTCCGGCGAGTGATGCCCTCCGTATTCAACTAATTTATCATGAATGAATTTCTTTGAGACAATTGGACTTTCTTCTGAATTCAGATTGAAGGTTTTGTATAGTGATTTCAGTGAGGAAAAAGCTTCTGCGAAATGCCCGACCTGTCTGGTTGGTTGGGAAAACATGGCGAATCTGTTTTCCTCATGGGTAAGCGCCCCTCGAAGCACGCCGATAATTTCATCTTCAACACCGGATGCCTCATCGACAATACAGATATAATGCCGCCTATGCTGGCCTGCAATGTTTTCAGGCGCGGCTTTTGATGCTGTTTTGGGAATGACATACCATGAATCTTTATGGCCTTTAACATAATACCGTTTCGTCTCTTTGATGAACCAGTCAACCATCCACGGGTATCCACGGTTGACGTCCGCAATGACGGTATCCAGTTCTTTCCAAACGACAGATCGTATCTGCTCAATATTGGTGGCTGTAATCATGGCGTTTGATTCATCATACGTTCGCAGGTGCCAGTCAAGCATCCATGCAACCGACCAGCTCTTGCCCGTGTTGTGAAGAATTGTGAAATCACCGCCCAGGAACTTTTGATTACCATCCAAAACGAATCCGTAATAATCGCCTTCGCCAATAGGCTCGACATGCCTTATCCCATAATGTAGATTGGTTCTTTGGGCGTTATTGATAAAAGACGCTTTCTTTCTTTCTATTCTGGTGGGTATTTTTTCAATATTCCTGCTGATTAAAACGAGGAAGTATTCACCCCATCGTCTTGTCTCTTTATGTATGCACGATTTGTCTATTTTTTTTATTGTCGCATGGCAGCCAATAGATCGTGCCAAAAAAACTATATTCTTGGCCAACTGCTCATTTTTTTGGGTGATTTCAAATGTCCGCTTACCCCTGCTTTCGAGATAACCATCCGAGTCTAACAGCCCAGCAAGCAGCTCAATACGGTCATTATATGATGCTGTTAAATAATCAAACGGGATGTGTTTATTCTCTATCAAATCATAATTCTGTAAAATGGTTAGCATCGGGTTCTTACTACGGCCTGAACCGTTCCCGGTTATTGAGTAGAGAAATCTTTCTGCATAATTAAAGTGGGTGCGGCTCTTTTGTAACAGATAGAAAAACTTCTAATAACAGATAGTTAATCATTTTATGAGAGATAGATCAGGTACTTTGTTATGGCATAGCTTTTGTGCAGGCC
>CAIMCT010000188.1 GCA_903839535.1 uncultured Desulfobacteraceae bacterium | reverse complement strand
CAGCGGGGGAGGGTTGGGGTGGGGGTCCAAAAGTGCAGATTGTGACAGTTGGCAGTATAAATGGCGGTATAGCCATGCCAATAAAAGATGTCCGTTTTCACTGTCTCGCGCATGCGAGCCGTGGAAAGATGATTTCGGACATCGGCAAAGCCCAGTCTGGCGGGAGTTCCCATGGCCCGGCAACTGGCTGCCAGAAGGATTGCCTTCGGGACACACCAGCCTCTGCCGAGGCTTAGCGTATGGCTTGCCTTTACTGCCATCTACAGTTAATTCGATCAAATAGGGGTCATACCGAATGCCGTCCCGGACCGCGTAATACAGCCTAATCGCCTTTTGCCTGGAGTATCGCCCAACAACGTCTCCATATAATGAATCGTCCGTTTGTCGGGATCGCATAAGAGGTGCCGCTCAACGCCGCGATGCTGGTAACCAAGCGAGATTTCAAGGTGAAGCAATTCTTCTCCATGACACTGAAACCTGAAATGTCCCGGCTCGATGATGCCGGCATGGACGGGCCCTACAGCAACCTCGTGGACTTCTTCGCCGTTAACTTGAAAAAGATCTGCAATATCGATTTTCGGCGTCTTTTCAGCAATGAACTGGTGACGGTTTTGCCCGTAAGGCGCATGGAATCGAATGGGTTTCAGCCAGGGATGGCCTTTGGGCAAAAGGCCCCACTGCTCATAAATCTCACGTTTAAACCTGTGCGCCTAGGCGCAAAGCGGTGTCAGGGAAGGAAAACCGTCCTCCTCCGTGTCAGCGCAGAGAGGCAGAATGCGGGATATGTTGTCCTGTGACAGCACAGCCCACAGACGCATGCAGCGATCATGTATGGGCTGAGCAAACAAGGCGGAAATCCTTCCCCCTTCTTCAACTGCATGGATTACAGCATCTTGAAATGCATCCATGCTGATAACGGGCGCATTCCGGATGTCTTTTGCCTGTCCGCTGGAAAGCGAAAACCGTTCAGGGACTGAATCGGACATTGATGATCACTCCTCTATCATTAGCTGGCTGCATTAAACCGCCCCGATGGTTTTAGCCGCCTGTTCCAGAACCTCTTGAAGAAAGGGCGGAATGTAAATGCCCAGAACCAGAACTACGACTTAAAAAGCGAATAACAAGTGAGAAGCCTGCTGTTGTTGTACAGAAGTTTGCTTTTCCCTCTGCAATTTCCGCAGAAAATAATCAAGGCTTTTTCATTCAGTTTCTGGAAAACGATATTTTTGACAAAAAATTCAGATAGAAGCGCAACCAATTTCCATAGAACTGATGCGAGCCAGTTGGAACCGATCTGTTGCTAAAAACGTCTCAATTTCTGTTTGTAACTGTAACGGAACGTTGTTCATTGTTAATGATTGTGATAAAAATGCCTTGTCAAGTATTATTTTATAATGTACAAAAGATTGAAATGAGATTGGAGATTATTTGGGGCAGAATTGAGAAACAGATGTTGCTTGCACATCCTGAGATCGTTCGCTTTTTGGAAAGATATACAGAAACTGTACAATTACTTGTTAGGGTCTTCAAAGGAAAATTATGAGCTACTTCGTTACAGTCACATTTGATTTGAATAATCTAAACATGTCCCCGCATGGGAATAACGTTTACACAAAAATTACCGGGGCGCTTGAAGAAATCGACTTCTCGAAAGTTGTCACAGGAAAACAGAAAAAGACACTCCAGCTTCCATCAAACACCTATGTCGCGGAGTTTGACGATGATGTTGAACACCAATCTGAGGTTATTGATTTCGTCAAAGTGGAACTCAAGAAGATATTTGCGCGCTACTCGGTCACAGGAAAGTATTTCATTTCTGCGGGGAAGAATTGGGCATGGAAAATCGGTGCTTTTTGAATCGCCAGACCCTAACACTTCATCGCGATAAAGCCGCGTCGCGCCCCTGAATTCGTACGTTAGGTTCTCATATTTCAGAACACAGATTGAATATTCACAGGCACTAAGCTTAGAATCAGAAAAGGGATGATATGATTTCCGAGAATGCGGGTCAATCTTTGCATGACAAAGCGACGCGGGGAGAGATTCTTACAGATAATGAACAAATCCTGCTGTCTGACTGGTATGAATCGCAGGATGAAATCGAAGTCGAAATGCTCGGTTTGGCGCGGGCAGTGCCGGAAAAATTGACTCAGTTTCTGCAAATTCAGATCAAAACAGGGTTGGAAAAGCTGATGTCGCTTACTCAACAAATACAACAAATCATAACCGAAAACGAAGCCTTGAAACGCGAAATATCCTTGTTGCAGAGTCAGTTGACCCGGCGGGCTGCATAATGATTTCCGATGAAATCCGTGAAAAGGTTAGAAATAGAGCCGGTTTTGCCTGCGAATACTGCCGGGTGACAGAAACAGACACAGGCGGAATGCTCACGATTGACCATTTTCAGCCGAAAACAAAAGGCGGAAGCGATAATTCCGACAATCTGATTTATTGTTGTACCCGCTGCAATCAGTATAAGCTTGATTATTGGCAGGTTCGGAATATTGATATGGCTTTGTGGAATCCGCGCCATAAGCCTTTTTCAGAACATTTCATAGTTCTTGATGACGGTATGCTGTATCCTCTAACTCAGACAGGGATTTTTACCATACAGCGGCTACGGCTCAATCGTCATCCGCTTGTGGCTTACCGTCTGAGAAAGCGGCATCAGTTGGAAGAGGAGCGCCTGTTATCACACTATCGGAATCTGGTGCAATTGCTTGAAAAAGCGAATACTCACTTGCTCAGACTGACAAAAGAACAGCAGGAATTACTGAAAGAACAACAGTGCTTGCTAAGATTATTTTTTAATCAGAGAAAATGAGCTTGGCAGAAACAATCCGGCAGAAAGTATGACTGACAAAGTGTGCTGACAAACTCCTAACCATCTGTTGCACCTGACTTCGCAGGTGAACATTGCGTTGTATGACTTTGGGGCGCATGAATCGCATTACTGCAGAAGTCACTGCGATTAATAGACAAACGGATGGCCAACAAACAGTTGGAACACTACGCCGCAAAGCGCGGCGAGGTTCACCGGCAATGTTATATCTTCGACAAAGAGTGTGAAATTCGGAGTGTTTTTGCTTGCGAGAATGCAAGCCCGGCAGGATGGGTGGTAACCCATCGTTCGGGTTGGATGACACTACATGATGGCTTGCCGTCCATCCTACGAAACTGTGGGGAAATTTATCTCAATTGATACGAGAAACGCTTGTGATATAGGGACGGTTGATATGCCAACAGTTAAGGGTATTCGAGGACCTTATCGGTTTTTCTTTTACAGCTTTGACTGTAACGAGCCAATGCACGTCCATGTTCAGCAGGAAAAAATGACCTGTAAATTTTGGATCAACCCCTTGGCTCTTGCGAAAAATTATGGTTTTTCAGCGAAAGAGTTGAACACAATCCGTGCGATCATTATTAAAAATAAGAATAGAATATCGGAGCGATGGTATGAACACTGCGGTTCAAATACAAGAAGTGAAAATTAAACATGTAACTGTCACCAAGGATAGTATTACGGCTCAACTTATTGATGGGCGAACAATAAGCGTCCCATTGGTATGGTCTTGGCGGTTATCTGAAGCGACCCCCAAACAGAGAGCAAACTGGCAAATAATCGGTGACGGTCATGGGGTGCATTGGCCAGAACTTGATGAGGATATCAGTGCCGATGGCATGTTGTTCGGTATTCCTGCATTGCGACCTCAGACTCTGTCCAAATTGACTCCAAAATCAGAGAAAGAAGCAAGGGCTAACAATGCAATTCACACTGCATTCCGGGGTCCGGAATCGGCCGCAGTTTCCAGAGAGACATCATTGTAAAAATCGGCTGAATGCCAAGATAGGTTTTGTTCGTATTCCCGCTGGAATGTCTCGATAATTTGATTGATTGGAGCATCCGTGAATTCGCCGCGATATTGTAGATATTCCATGTGCCGGTTTCCGTTTTGGTCAAGTGGATGGTATATCGAATCGTTGCGACCGTCGAAATCAAGCGACTGGATTCGAAACCGTTCGCAAAGTTCAATATTAAAGGCCGGTGTCGCCTTGACCCAGATATCATCAAGATAAATGGCGGTATAGCCATGCCAATAAAAGACATCCGTTTTCATTGTCTCGCGCATGCGAGCTGTGGAAAGATGGTTTCGGACATCGGCAAAGCCCAGTCTGGCGGGAATTCCCATGGCCCGGCAACAGGCCGCCAGAAGGATCGCCTTCGGGACACACCAGCCTCTGCCGATGCTTAACGTATGGCTTGCCTTCAGGCCATCTACGGTTAATTCGATCAAATAGGGGTCATACCGAATGCCGTCCCGGACCGCGTAATACAGCAGAATCGCCTTTTGCCTGGAATCACGGGCATCGCCAGCGTTTTCCATGGCAAACGCCGATACCGCAGTGTGGCGGGAGTCGATGGTCGCTGAGGGTTGAACATACTCCATTATCGCTAAATTCATTTATCAAAACCCTTTCATAATACATCTTGTTATTTCGTGTGGGTCTTCACCCGGCAGTTCCAGTCTATTTTTCTTCATCAGGTTTCAATTTGACCGATGAGTCTTAGAAGTCCATCCAGAATCGTCAGCGGGTGGGGCGGGCAGCCTGGGATAAGCAGGTCAACCTGCAGCAGATCGCAGACTCCGTTATGGACTTCTTCATGGTCTTTATAGGGTCCGCCGGAAATAGCGCAGGCACCGACTGCAATCACTATTTTGGGTTCCGGGATAGCCGCATAGGTTTTCAGCAGCGCAATTCGCATATTTTCCGTTACAGGGCCGGTGATCAGCAGTCCATCCGCATGACGAGGCGAGGCCACGAACTGAATGCCGAACCTGCCAAGGTCCCAGCCCACGGTACCTAGAACATTTGTGTCTGCTTCGCATGCGTTGCAACCTCCTGCGCTAACCTGTCGCAGTTTCAGTGATCGACCGAACAGACGCTTTAATTTTTGATCCAGGGATATTGCAGGCTGATATTTTCGGATATCATCAATTTGCAAATCATCGCGTTTGCTCACAGCCATGCGATAATCTTTTGAAAAGTGAATATTCTGATGCGGACAGACATGGGCGCATTCCGCGCAGAAAAGACAGGCTCCCATATCCAACCTTAGCCCTTCTGGTTTTGTTATGGCTTGGGTGGGACAGATTTCCATACACAGGAAGCAGTCCGAAAGGCAATCCTTGGAGTTGATGACCGGATACCCCATAAACCGATCCGAAAGCTCAGGCGGAGGGCCGTCCGGGAACTTTATCGTCCGGTGTTTCTGCTGTAGGCGCGCCAGAAGTATGTCTAACATTTCTATAAAATCCTTGAAAAAAAGCACTGGGTATTTATACTGCTAACGGGCATAATCCTGCGTGTTTGAACCCTCACCCCACCCCTCCCCCCGCGGGGGAGGGAGCTAATGGAAAGCACAGATAGAGCCGGCAGGATGCCGGCTCTACGGCGAAAGACCAAGCCCGTTCAGCTATATCATGAAAATATCGGGTGCGCGGCCAGAACATCTTTTTGCTGCGCTCCCACGGGTGTCTTCATAACCTGCTCCCTGATATACTGCGAACCGGCATAATTTTACGTTTTTGATCCCCCACCCCAACCCTCCCCCGCTGGGAGAGGGAGTTTATGAAAAGCGCAGATTATGCCAGTTCGCAGTATACATCTCACAAATCATGTCCGCAGTAGGACAGGTTAAAACTTTTATTGCACAGCGGAAAGTCGGATATCTGCTGATTCCGCAGCGCAAAGGCCAGGCCGAACCAGTTGTGAAACGACGGATCGACAATTTTATAGGTGGCGAAGCGCCCTTGGCCATCAGTCAAAGCTACATGGCAGATCTCACCACGCCAACCTTCCACAAGAGAAATAGCCAAAGAGTTCGGGGGCAGGGTATGGAGTGTGCTTTGCAACTGACCTTCAGGCAGGCTTTGAAGCTGCTCGCGGATAAATGCGATGGATCGTTGAATTTCAAGCCACCGAACATGAGCTCTTCCCAGGACATCTCCCGTGTTCCAGGTGGAAACCGGAATCTGCGTAAACCGAAAAATTCCTTCAGGCATATCCTTTCGCACATCTCTTTCGATGCCGCAGGCACGGACAGCGGGGCCGACCAGACCCATTAGCTCAGCCATTTCCCGGCTGATGGCGCCAGTTCCCTCAAATCGCGCCATTACGGAGGATGTCTTCCAGAGCAGGTTGATGGCTACGGTCAGATCTTTTTCAGCAGTATCAAGACGGCTGAGCAGAGTTTTGGCCATTTCGGCATCAATGTCGAAACCTACGCCGCCGGGTTTGATGATGCCGCGACCAAATCGGTTGCCGCAAATCAGCCCCGTCATATTGAGAATATCTCCGCGAATGCGTCCGCAGTAAGAGAGCGTAGGAAGAAAGCCCACATCTCCTGCAAGGGCCCCCATATCCCCGGTGTGATTGGCGATTCGTTCCAGCTCCAGCGCAATGCCTCGAACAACCTGGGCTCTGGCGGAAATTTGAATCCCGGAAAGCGCCTCAATCGTCTGGCAGTAGGCGGTTGTGTGGCCGATGCTGGTATCGCCCGACAACGTTTCCATATAATGAATCGTCCGTTTGTCGGGACCGCATGAGAGGTGCCGCTCAACACCGCGATGCTGATAACCAAGCGAGATTTCAAGGTGAAGCACTTCTTCTCCATGACACTGAAACCTGAAATGTCCCGGCTCGATGATGCCGGCATGGACGGGTCCCACAGCAACCTCGTGGACTTCTTCTCCTTTAACCTGAAAAAAGTCCGCAACGCCGATTTCCGGTGTCTTTTTAGCAATGGACTGGTGACGGTTTTGCCCGTAAGGCGCATGAAATCGAATGGGTTTCAGCCAGGGATGGCCTTTGGGCAGAAGGCCCCACTGCTCATAAATCTCACGTTCAAACCAATGCGCCTGGGCGCAAAGCGGGGTCAGGGACGGAAAACCGTCATCTTCCGTGTCAGCGCAAAGTGGCAGAATGCGAGATATGTTGTCCTGCGACAGCACAGCCCACAGACGCATACAGCGATCATGTATGGGCTGAGCAAACAAGGCGGAAATCCTTCCCCCTTCTTCAACTGCATGAATCACGGCGTCTTGAAACGCATCCATGCTTATAACGGGCGCATTCCGGATGTCTTTTGCCTGTCCGCTGGAAAGCGAAAACCGTTCATGGGCTGAATCGGACATTTATGATCACTCCTCTATCATGAGATGGCTGCATTAAACCGCCCCGATGGTTTTAGCCGCCTGTTCCAGAACCTCTTGAAGAAAGGGCGGAATGTAAATGCCCAGAACCAGAACTGCAACCCCAAGCATCAGGGGGGGAATTACGGCAAGCGGTGACTCTCCTGAAAAAAATGAAGGCGTGTGGCTGTGGTCGCCAGCAGGCAATCCTTCAGGGTTCCCCTGAGCCATGGGAAGCACGATAGCGGCCATTGCAACAAAAATAATGCATAGTATCAAGAGATAAGCGGCTGCTATAACAAATCGCCCCTGATCAAGGGCGGATTTCAGGATGACCAGCTCGCTTAGAAACATTCCATAGGGAGGGGAGCCGGTGATGGCCAGAAAGCCCATGATCCAGAGTGCACCGGAAATCGGAAGGACTCGCATGACGCCGCGAACTTCCCTGGTGGATTTGCTCCGATAGACAGTCAGGATATTTCCAGCAACCAGAAACAGCATTCCCTTGGTCAGGGAATGATTGACTGCGTGAAGCATAGCGCCGTATCCGGCATTGGCGCCAAGACCAACGCCCAGCGACAGAATGCCGACGTGCTCTACGCTTGAATATGCCAGCATTCGTTTAAAATCAACCTGGCGCAGCATAAAGGCTGCGGCGACAATCATTGAAAAAAGTCCGAATCCCACCAAAAGGTTTTGACCAAAAAGGCCCTGGCCTGCCGCAATGCAGACCTGCTGGGCCCGCAATATGGCCAGAAATGCACAGTTCAGCAAGGCTCCGGAAAGCAGCGCGGAAATGACCGATGGAGACTCGCTGTGTGCATCCGGCAGCCAGGTGTGCATCGGAGCCAGTCCCAGCTTGGTGCCGTAACCCACCAGTAGAAAGAGAAATGCGGCTTTCAGCCAGGGGACATGCAGAAGCGAAGCTTTCCCGGTCAGGCTTGAAAGAAGCATCGGTACATGCTCATTTTCAGACAGCGTGGCGGCGACGGCCAGAAAAAAATTCCCCAGCAGGGCCAGCGCAATGCCCACCGAGCAGGAAATGCCGATCTCGCGGCCCTCCACCTTCACGGGCTGGCTGAGCGCGTCGATCACGCGGCGCGCCATGGCGGCCGGCTCTTCGGATCGGGCCACGCGCGGCAT
>CAIMCT010000187.1 GCA_903839535.1 uncultured Desulfobacteraceae bacterium | reverse complement strand
GGGTTACTACCCGGTTCTAGATTATGAGCCTATTGCGTTTTGGGGCTGTGATAAGAAACTCAAGGAAGCGCTGATGAAATTTCAATATCCATGCAAGATTGACGATGTTGCCTGATTGTATAGTTTTGATTGAAATTTGATCTCTTAGCTAGACGAAATAATGAGGAGAGAAACAGATGAAAGTTTTATTGATCATGCCGCAGGTATCCGAACACGTTTTTAGACCGGGGACTCCGCCCCCACTCTCCTTACTTTCCCTTGCGGCCGTATTGCGGGAAGCTGGGCACGAGCCAATCGTCCTTGATCTGAATCTATTAAAACCCGAAGGAACGGTTGAACATAATGAATTTTGTGTCCTTTCTGCCCTCAAAGCGATAGCAGATTGCCAGCCGGGCATGGTTGGCATCAATTGTTTTACTGCCGCCCGGTTTCCTTTTATTCGCCGGCTCGCAGATTCGATTAAGCAGAATCATCCCAGTTTGCCGATTGTGATCGGAGGCATGCACCCGACACTGTTTTATCGAGAAATTCTTGAGCATTGTCAATCTATCGATGCGATATCTATTGGCGAGGGTGAACGGCAAATAGTAGCCCTGGCCGAAGTTTTTAAATTTCGTTCATCAAGGATCGGGGCGGGGCTGCAACATATCGATGCCCTGGCATTTCGAGACCTTGATGGGCAGATTATTTGCAATCCCCGGAAAAATTATATTATGGATCTGGATGGGCTTCCAGGTTTGGAATGGGACCTCATTTGTTTTGATGATTATTATGCCGATCATTCTCTTTGGCATAATCCGCGCAAATTGAAAATTAATATGTCTATCCCGATATACACCAGCAGAAGCTGCCCGTTTGACTGTAATTTTTGCGCTAGCCACAACCTTATGGGGCGTGGTTTGCGGCTGCGTTCTCCTATTAAGGTTGTCGATGAAATGGAAATGCTTTATCAAAAGCATGGCCAAAATTATTTTGGATTTATTGATGATAATTTAGTTCTCCGAAAAGATCATATTATCACCATATGTAATGAGATTATTCGCCGCGGAATGAACATTCAGTTCGAGTCTTCGGTTGGATTTCACATCAATAGCCTTGATGAAGAAATTATCGACGCTATGGTTCGGGCAGGTTGTACTTATTTTATATTACCAATAGAACATGGTAATGAAAAAATCCGCAATGAGATCATTGGCAAAAAACTCTCACGCGAAAAGATAGTTGAAGTAGTTGAGATATGTAAACGATACGATGTTTTAACCGGCACATCTTGTATCATGGGTTTCCCGGAAGATACTAATGAAACCTTGGATGAAACTTTTTCTTTGCTCAATGAATTAAAGTTGGACATCGTAACTGTAGTGAATTTAATTCCTTTTCCGGGTACAAAAATATTTGATCAAGCGGTTCGTGAAAAATTATTTTTTGATAATATTGATATTGGTTCACTTTGGGATGGAACCTGGATCATGGATGCAAAAGAAGGTCATTTTTATATTAAACCATATAGGATGAGCTTAGATGAGCTTATGGTCTTTAGAAATAAATTTGATTTGAT
>CAIMCT010000186.1 GCA_903839535.1 uncultured Desulfobacteraceae bacterium | reverse complement strand
TCTTCAAATACGACCTCGATTAGCCATCTAAGGGAATATGCTTCCACAATATCCAAGGTTCGCCAACTTAAATCGGTGGCCACAATATATCGGTAATCCTCTTCACCTTCGTATTTCAAGGCGATTACGAAACGTTTTTTACCGTGGGCGCAAACATGCAGCCGGGCGCTTCCGACAGTGACCGTCGTTTCTTCGCCTCCATGTAACCGTACTTTCTGCTCGACACCTGGATGGGATGCAAAGTATTTTTTGACTTGTAAGGGTTCTTCCATACTCCTGGTTGAGGATAACGAGTTCAACCAGCAGATCGCCTGTGAACTTCTCGCCGATGCCGGGTTCAAGGTTGATGTGGCGGAAAATGGCCTGAGATCGATCGAGATGCTGGATAAACATATTTATGATATAGTGCTTATGGATATGCAGATGCCGATCATGGACGGTACGACCGCCACCCGTGAAATCCGTAAAGACGGGCGGTTCAAGGATCTGCCAATTGTCGCCATGACAGCCAACGTCATGGAAGCCGATATTAAAAAATGCAGGGAAGCGGGCATGTGGGATCATATAGGAAAGCCCATTGACCCCGATGAGTTGTTTAGCAAGTTGCTGAAGTGGGTGAAACCGCGTCAGATCGAGTATGTTCAAGAAATCACTAAGCCTTTAATGGAAACAGACAAGAAAGAACCAAAACCCGCACGGCATGATGACCTGCCCGATATCCCAGGCCTTAACACCAAACTGGGATTAAAACGTGTCATGGGCAAGAAGACCTTTTACATTGACATGCTGAAAAAGTATATTGACAATCAGGGGCAGGCTCCGGTGCAGATACGTCAGAGTCTGGATGCCAACGATTATGGGACTGCGGAACGACTGGCCCATACAGCAAAAGGGGTGAGCGGGAACATCGGTGCCTCCCAGTTGCAGGAGTTGGCGGCCGACCTGGAAAAAGCGATCCGGGAGGGCATGCCCTGCGATGAAATTGGGGCATTGCCAAACACCTTTGCCGTAGCGCACGGCCAGCTCATTGCCAGCCTGATGGATGCTTTTCCTGTAGCCGCAGTCCGGGAAGAGGTCGGCAAGGTGGATGAGGCAAAGGCGGCGGCGGTTTGCGAAAAAATGATGGAACTCCTTGCAAACGATGACAGCGAAGCAGTTGACTATCTTGATACGGAAAGCGATGCTCTCTTCGACATACTGGGAACCGAGTACTTCGGACCATTCGAGCATGCCATCAAGCAGTATGATTTTGAGAAAGCATTGGAATTGATGCGCCCGCAGGCTGAAAGGTTCAACAAGCAACAGTAGAGGGCTTGGGCATCGGAGAGCAGTAATCTGGACAAATGTAATTTTATGGAAAGTAAATTTTGAGGAGTCTGAAATGGCGGATACAAGCTATATGGATAAGCCTGCGATTCTCATAGTCGATGATGCGCCGGACAATCTTTCTTTGATGAGCGGACTGCTCAAGGATCTGTACAAAGTAAAAATCGCCAACAACGGTGAGAGAGCGCTTAAGGTTGCTCTAACCGGTACTCCTCCCGACATCATCTTGCTCGACATCATGATGCCGGTTATGGATGGTTATGAGACTTGCCGTCGTTTAAAGGCAAACCCGGAGACCAGAGATATCCCGGTCATTTTTCTGACTGCCAAAGCTGAAATCGAGGATGAGATGCTGGGTTTCGAACTCGGCGCAGTTGATTACATTACCAAGCCGATCAGCCCGCCCGTGTTATTGGCGCGTGTGAAAACCCAACTGCAGATGAAGCAGGTGAGGGACTACCTCAAGGACCAAAACGAATTGTTGGAAGCTGAAGTGCAGCGACGTACACAGGAGGTTGTCGCTGTCCAGGAAGTTACTATTCTGGCAATGGCATCGCTGGCGGAAACCCGTGACAACGATACGGGCAACCACATCCGCCGCACCCAGTTTTATGTCAAAGCTCTGGCTGAAAAGCTCCGTCACCATCCCCGGTTCAGCTATTTTCTTGACGTTGACAAAACCATTGATCTGCTTTTCCAGGCAGCGCCGCTACACGATATTGGCAAAGTAGGCATCCCCGACAATATCCTTCTTAAACCCGGGCCTTTTACCGAGGAAGAATTTGAAATCATGAAGACCCACTGCAAACTGGGTCGTAACTCAATCATCGCTGCGGAACAACGCATTGGGGTGGAGCTGCCTTTCCTTTCTTTCGCCAAGGAAGTCGCTTATTCCCACCAGGAAAAATGGGACGGCACTGGCTACCCGGAAGAGTTGTCCGGTGATGACATCCCAATTTCGGGCCGTCTGATGGCTATTGCGGATGTATATGACGCACTCATCTGTCGACGCGTATATAAAGAGGGTATGTCTCACGAAAAGGCTGTTGGGATCATTATTGAGGGTAAAGGCTCTCACTTCGACCCCGATGTGGTGGATGCCTTTATAGAAATTATCGATGAAATTGTTCAGATAGCCAAACGCTATGAAGATACGAAACATGACCCATAAAAAGTGGTTTAAAGTGTGGTACCCTAATTAGTTTTTTTGTTTGGCGATATACTGCGGATGGGCATGATTTGCATTTTTGAACCCCACCCCAGCCTCCACCGCTGGGGGATGGAGTTTATGGAAAGCGCAGATTATGCCCATTTGCAATATATTCCAAGGATACCGGGTTGATCATTGTCCTTGCCCTGATTCTTACAGCTTACAGGAAGACATTGTCACTCCAGTAATATAACCTGCCTGACATCAAATGAAATTCTTGTCAAATATCAATACAAGTGTTACAACTGATTACAGGTAAGTCTTTAATAATCAACATAAACAATACTCTGTTTTCTTCTTGCGAGAAGCTGTAATCTTGTTTTTTTGTGAGGTACCCTGATGATGCCGTTTACGACGTACTGCATCCGAACGTTTTTATGTTACGGGATATTTCTGATTTCTCTCATGTTGTTTTCATCCTGTTCTCACACTTCGGATGGTCTTTCCAAGTTTGATGCATCCATCAAAACCTCTGATGATGTCAACCAGTTGAAGCAACTTGAAACTCAGCTTACGGTTACACCCGAAAAGGCTGCTCTGCATCCGGATTATCAGATCATCAACAATATCGCGGTTCCCTATATTCCGGAATACCGGATGGGACCAGGAGATGTGCTTGAAATAGTTTATCATCTGAAATATGAAAAAACTGCCGATGATTATCGCTTAGAAGTCCAGGACAGAATCAGCATCAACCTTCCCTTTTACCCCCAGTACAGTTCATCCGCCTTGGTTCGATCCGATGGGAAAATTACGGCCCCGCTCATCGGCGATTTAAGCGCAGAATCCAAGACACCCATGGAACTTGCTGCGGAATTAAATCGTGAATACAAAAAATATCTTTTGCAGCCTGCCGTTACCGTTGCGCTTGAAGAATTCAATGTGAAAGTTGCCGAGTTGAAAAAAGCCATTACCACCGCTGCCAGAGGGCAGAGCAAGATCGCCCCGGTTTCTCCCGATGGGCGCATTTCCTTTCCACTGATTGGCGGAATGCAGGTACAGGGGTTTACAGTGGCCCAGGTAGAAAAAACGATCAACGAAAGTTATGCCAAACAGGTTAGAAACCTCAATATCACCTTGATTCTTCTGGAAATACATCATCCAAAACTTTATGTTATTGGCGAAGTTGAAAAACCAGGAGCTTACGACATTTCTTCCGTGCCCAATGTTCTTAATGCACTAACGCTTTCAGGCGGCTTTAAAAAAAGCGGCGAACTGGAAGAAATCGCGATATTCCGCAACGAAGGACTGGAAAGACCTATTTCCTTTAAAGTTGATATCAAGACAGCTTTAAGGACAGGCGTTTCTCTGACCAATATCAAATTAAAGCCAGGAGATATTATTTATGTCCCCAAAACCCGGATCGATGAAAGAAATGATACCATCGAGAGAATCTTTACAAGAGGTATTTGGGCTGTATTGCCTTTTACGACCAGCCTGGGTGCCAGTTACCAATTAGACAGAGTTGTCACTCCATAGGACGATTTTATTATGCAGAACATATTCAGAGAATTTGTTTTTATCCTGTTTGATCGGATGCGATTGGTCGTTATGGTGTTTCTGACTGTTTTTATCCTTTCAATGGCCACCGCTATAACTCTTCCATCCATCTACCGTTCCACCGCCAAGTTTTCCCTGGTTATTCCGCAAGGCTTTGACCCTTTGCAGCAGGAAAGATCTGTGGACTACCGGAACCAGATGAGACGATATCTTCAGGATCAAAAAGAACTGATCATGTCCAACCGGGTGCTGGAAAAAGCGTTTCAAATTTTGAATCCCGGAACTAAACAACCTGTGCCGGATGAGCTGATCAACGGAATTCGAAAGAATTTGGATGTAACACCACCAGGCGGAGAAACCTTCGAGGGCTCCAACGTGTTTAATGTGGATTATATTGACCGTGATCCAGCGAAGGCTGCACATGTTGCAAGCGCCATTACACAGGGGTATCTGGATATATATCTTGAAATCAGCCGCTCCAAAACCGATTATTCGCATACATTTTTTGTGGAACAAACCCAAACACTGCATAAAGTTATGTCAGATAAGGAAAACAAGCTTCGTGATTTTGAAATCAAACAGGCATTAGCGCTGCTTGAAATTATGAACATGGAATCCGGAAAATCGAATGTGGAGCTTGGCCCCAACATGCTGTTAAGTCAGTTTTTGCGAAATTTACATGAACTTCAGATTGAGCTGGCCGGTCTTAACATGTCCATTGAAGCCTTGGATCGGGAGGTCAACAAAAAAGGAATACCGGCCGTTCCTCTGGAAATGGAGGTTTCCGGTCGTTCCATCACGGTTTTTAAAACGAAAGTATCTCAACTGCAGATACAATTGAATGAAATGAGACCCCAGTTCAAGGAGAATTATGAGCCTTTAAAACAGGTTGAACAGGAGCTGAATTTAAGTGTGGATTCCCTGAAAAAAGAATTGGAACGGTCCGTTAATGCGCAAAAAATAAATGCTCAAAGTATTGAGGCCAGAATCCGGCAGATCGAGAAAATTATCCACGACCTTAAAGAGCGAATCCAGAAAACCGCACGCGAAAAGGCAGGCTATGAAAATCTGAAGCAGGAATACAATCTTGCCAAGGATGCCTATTCCCGAGCGATGGCGCAACTGGAACAGGCCAGGATGGCGCAATCCCTGAATCAGGAAAAACAGTTCCTGACATTGATTGATAAACCAGCGGTTTCTGCAAAACCGTTTAAGCCCAATCGAACCTTGATAGCAGTCGGCGGACTGATTTCGGGGATTTTTCTGGGAGTAGCCGTTGCCTTGACTGTAGATCATTTTGATCACAGTATCAAAACGCTGTATGACATTGAAACACATTTGAATGTCCCGGTTCTGGGGTCAATTTCCAGTATTTAAGCAAGTCAGGGATATCGGGATATTGGCATCCTGGCATCTCGGCATCTCGGCATTACCCTATTAAGGCTGTTGTGTAAATTATGGAAATACTCCCCCTTATCCTGATCGTTGTCATCTCTGTTGCCGTTATTTTTCTGTGGTTTCGGGGAAAACAACAGGAAAGCCGTGCGGCAGAAGGTGATACCTCCAATATTCCGGCTATCCTTATGGCATACTGGCTGGTTGCCAGCGCAGTTTTTGGGCCAAATTTCTTCATTCTGCGGATGGGTGGGGTATTTGATATTACCATTGAGCGGCTGTTGTTCATTGTGATACTGGCGTTGCTTGGAGCAGGGCTGTTTAACGGAAAAGTGAACCTTCGAAGTGGCATCACCATTGAGATGACAATGATGGTTTTTGTTCTGATCTGTGTTGTTTCAATGATGCGCACCGGCTTTCTTCGTACAAGCCCGTATTTCCCCTCCCCATGGTTTGTGTTTATCACCGGCTATTTATTTCCCTTTGTCGTTTATGTTTATGCCAAAAACTATCTTCGTGACGAAAATCAGGTTCAGTTGATTCTTCACACCTTGTTTTTTTTCGGTATCTACCTATGCCTGATAGCGCCTTTTGAATATTTTAACCTGCGGCAGTTTGTTTTTCCAAGATATATCAATGACATTACAATCTCGGAGCTGCACATGGAACGTGCCAGAGGGCCTTTTCTGAATGCAGCTTTCAATGGAGTCGGGATTCTGATAGGTTTCATCTGCGGCCTCCATCTTCTTGAAAAAAAAACCGGATTTACCAGATTCTTTTATCAGGCGTTGTTACTGCTTTTTTTTCCGGCTGTTTTTTTTACCCTGACCCGGTCCGTTTATCTGGGGCTGCTTATCACGCTCTTTATTTTTCTGCGATGGTATAAAACTTCTTTTTCAAAATGGAAATTGATTTCACTACCCATGGCTCTGGTGTTGATTGTCGGAATTGTCAATTCACCACGGTTGCTTTCGAAGGAAAGAAGGGAGGGTGGCGTGTATCAGGTTGAAGAAGTGGATATTCGCCTGGCCTTGCTGGAAAAATCTTATTTCATGTTTTCTGAGCGCCCGCTGATGGGTATCGGCCTGGCCCAGTTTATTCCTGCATCCACCCGTGCATATAAAGGGCGAACAGCGTTTGTCGCTGAAGAAGCGGGGGCTCAGTTTCAGCACAATCATTTGATGGGAATCGCAACAGAGTTGGGGCTGGAAGGAATTATAGTCTATTTGACCTTTATCATCCTTATCCTGCGAAGAATGGCGCAATTGACCGGAAAATTATCCGAGTCAGGAATTATGGGGCGTAATCTGCGCATTGCTATTGTTGCTATCTGGTGTGTTTACCTGAACAACAATCTGTTTGTCGAGCCTTCAAACGCTCTTTTTATCAATGCTGTTCCCTTTTTGTTTGCAGGCTTGGCGGATGGCTTGTATATACGTGCTAGTGAATCGGGACAGAAGATCAGATCATAAGGGTGCAAGGAGGCAGGTAAAGAAATCATGCCCCCGCACCTGCCCCCTTTTTGCCAGTAAGGAATTCGCTCGAACATGTTTAAAGACTTCTATCACTTAAAAACAGAGCCTTTCAGTACGCATCCCAACCCTGATGTTATTTTTATCTCCAACACCCATAAGGAAGCATGGTTTTATCTGCTTTTTGGCATTGATACCCAGGAGCCATTTCTGGTATTAACTGGCGAATATGGCATGGGAAAGACCCTGCTCTGCCTGCGGTTGATTCAGGTGTTAAAGAAAAAGGCCAAACGCCCCACCGAATATATTCCCACTCCCAATGAAGGCTACGGCGGAATTTTGCGGCGGATTGCCTCCAGGCTGGAAATTTCTCCGATCCCGGAGGATGAGGGGATTCTTCAGGATATGATTTATGACTATTTCAGGTCCGATGCTGAAAATATCCGGTTTTATCTGATTATTGATGATGCCCATGAATTGGACATATTAACCCTGACCAAGCTGAAGCATTTATCCACATTCAGTCATAACGGGGTTTTTCCGATCATCATGATTTTTATAGCGCATCCCTCTTTTTTGAAAGATCTCAAAACCCCGGCCATAAGTTCACTCAATCAGCGGATTAAAAGACGATATCACTTAACCAGGTTCAGTTTTGAGGAGACCAAAAATTATATATTCTTCCGGCTCCTAAAATCCGGCGCCACGGGCATACCTGCATTTCCCGAAGAAACGCTTCAAAAAATCTTTGACTACAGCGGCGGCGTACCACGTCTGATCAACAACATCTGTGATACCTGTTTGCTGATTGGGGCATCAAAGGAATTGTCCACGATTCCGCCTGATGTTGTGGATGAGGCTACAAAACTGGTTGAAGGCAGCCTGACGGAAATCGAAGACACAACAGAAGCCGATACCAGGCCGGATGCAAAAGATGCGGACGGAACCTTTTTTTCCATTTCAGATGATATTTCTGCTGCCAATCGAGAGCCATTGTTTTCGACACTGATGGATGATCCGGAAGATGTTCAGCCGGCCCCCCCCCGCCCCCAGGCTTCGGGTTTTGGAAAAAAACTAAGAAAGGCGGCGGCAATTACAGTGGCAGCCATTCTGCTGATGCTCTCCGGTGCCGTATTATCCAAGTTTTTCTTGAATGATGCCCGTGTTTCAACTTTCTTACCTTTGCCCGGATCCAGGACAGAACAGACAAATTCGGCGAATCAGCTTGCGCAACAACAGCCTGAAGCCATAAAAGTGCAAACTGTACCGCAAAATCCACCTGCTCAACCTGAAAAAATTATTGCCCAGGTTCCAACCCTGCGTGAAGAAGTGATTGATAAGCCCTCTGCCGGAATTCCGGTCGCCACAGCCCGAACCGAGGACATGACTTCAGAACCGGTTGAAACCCAGCCACAAACAACCAGTGAAATGGATATTCAGACACCTTCCAAAACTGAAGCTGTTTCATCTGGACATGTTGAACCCCTTGCCTATCATCCTTTTTCGCTCAGGTCTTCAAGCTATCAGCAGTCAGATCGCGCCCTTGCGGAAATTTCCGAGATCAGACAACTGGGACTGGCCCCTTATCTGGTTAAAGTGGATTTAGGCGATATGGGTGTCTGGTGGCGCATATACATCGGGCTGTACTCGACGGAGGAGGAAGCCCGAAGCATCCTGAAATCTTATAAACTGCCTAATGCAACGGTACAAAAAACCGATTACGCTTGCCAGGTTGGTGAATTTTCAAATGAAACCGATGTCTTGAATATGTTCGTGAAACTGAAGCAATCCGGATATTTCCCCTATACAATCCAGAAAGGAAGAAACCGTTTTCGTCTGTATCTGGGTGCTTATGAAAAAAAATCCGATGCGGAAACCATGTATCAGGAACTTCAGAGAAAAGGCATCAGCAGTCAGGTCGTTAAACGATAACACAACAACCGAAGGCGCATGTATGACGATATGGGAACAAGCATATTCCAAGCATAAAGAAGGCCGAAGTGTTCAGGCTTATCCGCAAACGAGTAAGCTGCTGCATCAAAAACTTTCGGTCCCGCCAGATTCTGTTACCCCTCAAACAAAGTCTTCGGATTCAGTATCTTTTCAGGATATGTTTTATCAAACCAATAGACCACAACCTGTTCGTCAGCAAGCCCAGGACAGGATGTCACAACCGGAGGCTATTTCAAAACTGGCGAAAAGCCGGTTCTCTCCGCGAATTCTATCAGAGGAGCTTTCCAAATCCTACCCAAGAATTCTTTCCAAAATGAGCTATCAACTCTCGGATATCTGGGCCAACATCCTGATTCAAACCAGACAGACCGTTGAAACGCTGCTGGTCTGCGGGGCAACCCGAAAAGAAGGTAACACTTTTATCTCCTTTTACCTATCCATGTTTTTATCCAGAGAATACAGCATGAAAATTCTGTATGTGGATTCAAATCTGAATCATACCGTAATTCCCAAAACCCATAATCTGCCGGGGCTGTATTCATTTGTTGCTGAAAAAAAAGACCTGGCCTCGCTTATTGTTCAAACCAGCTATCCAGGGCTGTATTTACTGCCGTCCGGGTCCGGGAAAGTTGCAAAAAATGTCGGCAGCACCATGCTGTCGCGCGAACCTGCTGAAATTCTGGTGAACTATTGCCGAACAAATTTCGATATAACTATTATCGACGGGCAGCCTTTAACCTTCAGTCCTGTTATGCTCGAATTAGCAAGATTGGTGGATATGACCGCACTGGTCTGCCGATATGGTTTCTCCCGCCGGGAAGTCAGCAAACTGGCCATTGATAAGCTCCAGAAGTATGGAATTACTTCAATAGGGGCCATTTTAAACGATCGCAAATTCCCTGTACCCCAGATCGTTTACAAAATAATGGGATGATAATCAGCGTGTTCGACAAAAAAAAGACAATACTGCATGTAATTGATGCACTGAACATTGGCGGCGCTCAGGAACTGTTGGTACTTCTGGCGGATAAAACACCCAAGTCCGCATATCATACCCTTGTATGCGTCATTCAGCCAGATCTCACCCTGAAATCCAGAGTCGAATCCAAAGGGGCATCTGTATTTTGCTTCAACAGATCGAGACCCAGCATTTTTTGCCCTGGCAAGTTTATCTCATATTTTTATTCCAACATCCGGGATATTATGTCTATTTGCAGACAGTATCGGGTGGATGTGGTACATTGCCACCTCTCCGATGCCGAATTTACGGGCATCTTGGCAGGATGGCTTTATGGTGCCAGGCGAATCATTTCCACCGTACACTATCCTGCGCTTCTGCCGGATCGCAAATCCGGAGATATCCGAAATTATCTCAGAATTGCTGCAACCCGCTTGCTGTATCATCTTACAACTGCCGTTGTGGCAGTGTCTGATGATGTGGCGCTGCAATTGAAGGATGTCTTTCGCCTGGCGCCTTCCAAAATAAAGATTATCATCAATGGTATTGATGTGGAAGCGATTCACCGCATTCAGCCCAATCTTGAACTTATGCCATCTCTTTGCGCCCTGCCGGGACAGCGGCTTATCACTTCGGTCGGGCGCCTGATGCCACCCAAAGGGCATGGCTTCCTTATCGCCGCCATGCCGCATCTGATTCGTCAGTCTGACAATGTCAGACTGCTTCTGGCAGGTGATGGAGACTTGAAGGAGTCGCTTGAGCAACTGAGTCGGGACATTAAGGTTCAGGATGTCATTTCTTTTCTTGGAAGCCGGAGCGATGTTCCGAACATTCTGGCATTATCCGATGTGTTTGTCCTGCCATCCATTTCAGAAGGAACGTCCATGGCGCTTCTGGAAGCCATGGCAGGTTCAAAGCCCATTGTTGCAACCGACATCCCCGGAAATCGCGCTGTATTAAGGCATGAGCATAATTGCCTTCTGGTTCCTCCCTGCAACCCGGAAAAACTTGCAGAAGCTATTTCATTTTTGCTGAACCATCCACAGATTGCTGCTGAATACGGAAAAAATGCTTATCAGGATGTTTGTTTGCGTTTCAACATTGATGAAACCATCACCCAGCTCACCGCACTTTGGAAATAGCCATGTTCACACTCAACCCATTATCTCGCCAGATGACAAAAATCGCTGTAACCGGTTTCCGGGGCGTTCCTGCAACATGGGGCGGTATCGAACATCATTGTGAGAACCTCTATTCCAGGCTGGCTGAACAAGGGTATGATATTACTGTTTACGCTCGTAGCTACTATATTTCAAAGGGAATATCCAGTTATAAAGGGCTGAATATCAAGCGCCTGCCAACCCTGAATTTTAAATATACAGACGCTTTGCTGCATACGCTGATATCCATCGTTCATATTTTGTTCACCAATCCCGACATCGTTCATATACATGGCATCGGCCCCTGTTTTTTCAGTTGGATACCCCGAGTTTTCAGACCCCGAATGAAGGTTTTTTTTACCTGTCACGGACTCGATTGGCAGCGGAAAAAATGGCCATGCTGGGCCTCCAGCTTGATTTATCTCGGAGAGCTGAGCGCCGTTTTATTCGCTCAATACCGGATTGTGGTTTCTCGTGAACTTCAAAATTATTTCAACCTGGGATATGGGGTTGAAACCGTCTATATCCCCAACGGTATGATGCCCCTTCCCCACAGCTCCCCAAACCTGATCAAAAAGTGGGATTTGTCGGCCCGGAGTTATTTTCTTTGTGTTGGCCGCATGGTTCCGGAAAAACGCCTGGAAGATGTAATAAAAGCATATTTGCTGACACCCAGAAAAAGCAAATTAGTTATTGTCGGCGACAATGCCGCATCCGGGCAGTATATGAATGGATTAAGGAAACTGGCTGAAGATAATGCCGCCATCATTTTTACAGGGTATCAGTTCGGAACGGTTCTGCAGGAGCTGTTTTCCAATACCCGCGCTTTTATTACCGCATCTGAGCTGGAAGGACTTCCGATCACCCTTCTTGAAGCATTGTCTTACGGCGTGATGTGCGTTACCAGCGATATCTGTCCACACAGGGAAGTGATGGAAACCCTTCAGTGGCTGTCATTTCCGGTAGGCGATACCCAGGTCATCTCAACCTGTCTGGATATTGTTGAAACCATGACTGAAAGCCAGTTGGATGACTTTAAACAAGCAGCCATCAGTCTGATTTCAGGTCGATTCAACTGGGATATGGTTTGCAGTGAGCATGACCGCCTGTATCAAAAAAGCCTTGGAAATTGAAGACTTATGAATCAGGACAGAAAACTCCTTAAACGAATTGAACTTCTGGTGGATGTGCTGTTGACATTGCTGGCGTTTATCATTGCGTTCACGATTAAAAAATACTTGACGGATGATGCTTTTGGCGGACTTGCTGCAAATGCCAATTATATACCCATATTTATGATGATTACCGTCATCTGGTATGTGATTCTGGATTTTCTAAATGACGAATACAGTTATAACGCCAAAATGTCAGGCCCCATGCTTATGGGAGTTTTTAAAGGGGTCACCATCAGCGTCGTCATTTTGGTGCTGTGTCTATATATTTTAAAAATCAAGGATATCAGTCGGTTGTTTATTTTTATGTTTTATTTTCTGGATGTGGCTGCACTTAATCTCAGCAGGTGGATGATGCGTAAATATATTTCCGCCAAACGTAACAAAGACTTCTATAAACATTATGTGCTGATATTGGGAAGTCGCGCTACAGCCCAGGATCTCATCCAGATGGTCGCCAGCGACACGGAAACCGATATCAAATTCGTGGGATGTTTGGATCTGAACCGCCAGGATGTTGGAAAAACCGTGAGTTGCGGGGTTCGTGTTATTGGCACTTTGGATGATCTTAGGGATGTTTTGCTTAGCCAGGTTATTGATGAAGTCCTGATAACCATGCCATTAAATGAAATCAAAAATTCTGAATGGTATCTGTCATTCATTAACACCTTTGGAATCACCATTCGTATTATCCCTAACTGGTATATCCGTAAATTTATCTCCATGCAGCCGAACGCTCACGCATTCCAGGTTGACCGCTTTTTATCGGAACCCTCACTTATTTTAAGTACGATTCAGGAAAGACGAGATGCCATGGTAATAAAATCCATCATGGACTTTTTTCTGGCCATTCTTGTTCTGATTCTTGGTTTTCCGCTGTTTATCATCATTTCTTGTTTAATCAGGCAGTCATCTTCAGGACCTGTTTTTTTTAAACAGATCCGGTGCGGCCAGTTCGGCAGGAAATTTGCGGTCTATAAATTTCGAACCATGGTCCAGGATGCTACAGAAAAACTCGAAAGCCTGGCAAAATTTAATGAGGCCAGTAGTCCGGCGTTTAAAATTAAAAAAGACCCTCGCATTATTCCCTATATTGGGACCTTCCTTAGAAAACTGAGTCTGGATGAATTGCCTCAGTTTATCAATGTCATCCGGGGCGAAATGAGTGTCGTGGGGCCCAGGCCTCCGATGCCATCTGAAGTTGAAAAATATGAATTGTGGCAGCGCCGGAGACTTTCCATGAAGCCAGGCATTACCGGCACCTGGCAAATCCAGCCCAATCGAAATGATATTCCATTTGACAGGTGGATGAATATGGACCTGGATTATATAGATCGCTGGTCTTTGTGGCTAGATCGGAGAGCACACGTCTGAACTCCAGTCACATTACTCGATCTC
>CAIMCT010000185.1 GCA_903839535.1 uncultured Desulfobacteraceae bacterium | reverse complement strand
TATGCCGCCCCCATGAATGAAAACTGTTTCTCACGCAAAGGCGCGAAGAACATTTTTTTCGTGTGTTTCATGGTTTAAAAGTATTTTAACTGTAAGAAACATCAAGACCAAGGTGATCGCCGATTATCTTTATCAACTTGCAGTGAAATATTATATCGTAACGAACATTGTTGAGAATTACACTTGAAAAGTTCACGGATTGTGTTAACTTACCAAATTAAATAAACCATAAACTTAGGAGGTGTTTTATGCAGACCTTACCATTTGGAACAACACAGGCTCAGGCACAGGTTCAGGTCAATCAGTTTATCAGGAGCGTTTACAACTGGATGGCAGCCGGATTGGCAATTACGGGTGTGGTGGCGCTTTATGTCGCCAGCAGCGAATCCCTGATTCGGATGATTTTTACAAATCAACTGCTGTTTTTTGCGTTGATTATCGGCGAATTGGCGCTGGTTTTTTTCCTGAGTGCAAGAATCCAGAAGATTCAGGCATCGACGGCAACCGGCATGTTCCTGCTCTATTCAGCATTGAATGGTCTGACATTGTCGTTTGTGTTTCTTATCTACACCCAATCATCGGTTGCATCCGTCTTTTTCATCTGTGCAGCCACATTCGGAGCATGCAGTCTGTATGGCATGAGTACCAAGCGGGACCTTACATCCATGGGAAGCTTTATGGCCATGGGACTGATCGGCATTGTCATTGCGTCGGTTGTCAATATGTTCATTCAAAGCTCTGGAATGAGCCTGATCATCAGCTACATCGGTGTCATCGTCTTTGTCGGACTTACTGCCTACGATACCCAGAAGCTGAAAATGATGGCGCTGTCCCAACCGGCCGATCTTGATGCTGGCGTTGTCCGAAAGGGTACCATATTAGGCGCACTCACCCTGTATCTTGATTTTATCAACCTGTTTTTAATGCTTATGAGAATATTGGGCGACAGAAAGTAAATATTAAGTCAAGAAATACAAGAAATGGCGTGTTATCTGACAACATAAAATTACAACAAGCTGAAAACATAGAGTTAGCTACATCCAACAGTCGTTTGCGGTCATATGAAAATAGGTATGTTAACTGTTCTAAGAAGGTGGTTATTAAAACCTTTCGATGCAAACACTGCTTTGGAACTTTCCCAATTTAAATAAGGGCAATTATCATGCCGAACGGTATTGCAAAAATAGCCATTTTGTCTCGCTTTTTTAATTTCATTTAACGACTATGGACTATATTTTAAACGGCCTTTTCCAGGCCATCCAACTGATGATTCATGGTGATGCTGAAACCTATTCGGCTGTAGCCGCAACACTGAAGGTATCCACTGGTTCCATGATCGCCAGCATTCTAATCGGAATTCCAGCAGGTTTTTTACTTGGCCATCACGATTTCCCAGGAAAGAAGCCTGTGCGAACCCTGGTGGATACCCTGATGTCTCTCCCGACGGTACTGATTGGCCTTCTGGTGTACGCGCTCTTAACCCACCATGGTCCCTTGGGACACCTTGGATTGCTGTTTACACTGGAAGGCGTGGCCATTGGTCAGACCCTTCTGGCGCTTCCTGTAGTTATTGCGCTGACTGCGACAAGCATTGAAAGTATGGATGAAAAATTGCGGATTACGCTCATCTCTCTGGGGGCTGACCGAAAACAGGTAGTACTTTCCACGCTGTGGGAAGCCAGGTACGGCATTCTGGCTGCCAGCATGAACGCATATGGCCGGGTGATGACAGAGGTGGGCATTGCCATGATGGTGGGGGGAAATATCAAATGGCATACCCGGACCATCACAACTGCGATCGCACTTGAAACCAGCAAAGGCCAATTCGTAAGCGGAATCGCGCTGGGGCTGATTTTGATGGCCATCGCCGCTATGGTGAACATTTCCCTGTCCTTCCTGCGTAACCGCTCATAGCCCCAAGTACTCTGAATGAGCCGTCATAAGAAAAGCCAAAGAGACATAAAACGTGACATCTGAGGGAGATACATTCAAGACTCTCTGGCCGAAAAGACACCAGTTAAGCCATCAAGATGCTGATATATATCAGCTTTTTAATATCAAAAAATACCACGGACGGCAGCTTGCCGTGAACATCGAAAGCCTTACGATTTCCCAGGCTTCAATTACGGGACTGATCGGGCCAAACGGCAGCGGCAAAAGCAGCCTGCTCAGACTCCTTGCATTTGTGGATAGTCCTTCAGAAGGAAATATTTTATTTAAAGGCCGAAAGGCCGCGCCTTATGATGACTCAGTACGTTTTCAAGTCAGCCTGCTGCCCCAGGAACCCTATCTGCTGAAACGTTCTGTTTTTGACAATATCGCTTATGGACTGGTTTTAAGAGGAGTCAACCGATCCCGCCATGCCGAAGCCGTGGTAGATGCTCTGTCGCTGGTAGGCCTTTCCGCCGAAGAATTTGCCGGCCGCTCCTGGTATCAGCTCTCCGGAGGCGAAGCTCAGCGGGTAGCCCTCGCCGCCAGACTGGTGCTGCAACCCAGTGTTCTGCTTCTGGATGAGCCCACCGCCAGCGTAGATGCCGCCAGCGCACAGCAGATCAAGGCAAGTGCTTTGAGAGCAAGCATAAAATGGGGAACGACCCTTATTGTCGCCAGCCATGACTGGCAATGGGTGCATGAAATCTGCAACAGAGTCATTCCGATGTTTAATGGCAAGGTAATGGAAAACGGCAGAGGGAATATCCTGTTAGGACCTTGGCGACTGGAAGCGGAAGGATATTGGGAAAAGGTCCTGGCAGACGGTCAGGTCATACGCGTTTCTGAGCCGTTTTCTTGCGCTGCCGCTGCTGTAATCCCTCATGATTCCATTTTCCTAAGCCTGGACAAGCCTCGGCTGAACCCTCATGAACATTCTCTTCATGGCATATTGACTCTTCTGGCGTTTGATCCATCAACCGGTTCCATTCAGGCAACCATCCGAATCGCAGATCTGAGCTTTACACTTCGAATTCCAACCAACCATGCACAGAAGATGCTTCTCTTTCCCGGACAAAAAGTGTACATTACCTACCCGGTTAGCGCAGTCCTATGGTATTAATTTTAATCGTTATATGGAGCGGTGCTGTCTCCGTGTGTATAACGACTGGCGATTGCTTGATAGAACGCAGCCTCATCTACCTTATCTCGCCTGATGCACCCGTCTGCATATATTCGGCATTTCTCTCTCAGGACATCGACAGCAGCCCGATAGTACGGTGTCGTCAACGTATGGTTTTCAAGAATATTCACGATGGACTGAATCCGGTATCTGTCCAGTCCGGGATTTCGGGACAATTGATCATCATGGCCGCCGCGCTTCACAACAAGCTGTCTGTCAATCAGATAAATCGGATAATGAAGCCCAATCCTTAACCACAAATCATAATCTTCGCAGGCAGGTAATGACTCATTAAACAAACCAACTGCATCAAAGAGACTTTTTTTGATCATCACCGCCGATGGGCTTACCAGGCAAAGCTGAAGAGATGCCTCAAATATCATGCCAGATGGTTTTTTATGCCGTTTTTTGGGGTTTACCCGAACCCCGTTTCGAATCCATATCTCGTCGGTCTGGCAAATAAATGCTTCCGGATGAGACTGAAAAAAATCATGCTGGCAGGAAAGTTTCTCCGGAAGCCACATATCATCCGAATCCAGAAACGCAATATAACCGCCTCTTGCAAAAGATATCCCCGCATTTCTGGCGGCGCTTACCCCTTTATTTTGCTGACCGATTGTGGTAATCTGTTCACCGTATGTTGACAGTAACTCACTGGTGGCATCCGTTGAGCCATCATCAACCACGATCACCTCGAAATTCGCGAATTTCTGAGACAGAACCGAATCAATTGCTTCTTTCAGTACCCAGCAACGGTTGTAAGTGGGAATAATGACACTGATGCAAGAATTTGAACTGGTTTTCATCTTTGAATCAGGAACCTTATTGTTTCCATAAATAGAAAACTTGACAAACTGAACGATTATTGATATACGCAACGGACCGTGTGAATTTGTGAAAATAAAATTAAGGTAAGAAACTCATAATTTTATCCGGTCTCAAGTATATGTCCAGAGATAATTCATCCTGCTTCTCAGCGGGCCGTTAGCTCAATTGGTAGAGCAACTGACTCTTAATCAGTAGGTTGTTGGTTCGATTCCAACACGGCCCATCAATAAAATCAAGGGTTTACAGCTAAAAGCTGTAAACCCTTTTTTTTTATGATGGTTTTATCCAGCACCTATCCAGCATTTTAATCTGTCGTGAATTTTATCAGTCAAAAAAACATGGCAAAGATGCAGCGCAAAGATAAAAAGTTTAGCACCTATTTTTATTCAAATCACCTTCCTGCATACCCATCAAAATGCCCTTTGTGCGATTCAAAGTTCTGGATATATACTGAGAACTGGCGTAATCTGCGCTTTCATTATGCTCCCTCCCCCAGCGGGGGAGGGTTGGGGTGGGGGTCCAAAAGTTAAGATTATGACCGTTGGCAGTATATCTGTCCGCCGTGTTTTATTGCCTTTCAGGATCAGTAAATTTTCAGCATTCGATTCCTCGGCTGCTTTACTGAAATTGAAACTACCCGTGGTCAAAGTAGCCTTCTCGATGATCATTAATTTACTTGAGTTTTCGAAAAATAGTTGATTGAAAAATAGTTCATTGGCACCGTATTTGCTTAAATTGGCATTATGTGCAAGTTGCGGTACAATCTTCCAAATCAATCAGAATATTAGAAGTTTTCCGCTTCCTGTCCAGATTGTTTCTTTCCATGCCAAGCCACTTTTTCAACAAATTTGCATCTTTTAGCACTCTTTCTATGAAAGCCTCAAGATTCCAGTACTGCGCTCGACGTACTATCGAAGGAATCGTCAATGATTCCTTTGGCAATTTTTCAGCAGTGCTTTGCTTGTGGTTCTCGAAATGGAGGAGAAAGTCAATCCAGGACACCAGGCATAACGATAGTGTCACGCCCTGTTCACTCCTGATAGTGGCTCCCTCCATATCGGTCAACTGCTTTGCATTCCTGAAAAATTCCTCGATAACCCATCGATTACTGTAAGCGGAAATAATTTTGTTGGCTTCCCAGGTGAGTTCATTGGTGAGCAGATATTTGGTGGTTGATTTGACTGGATCAATGCTTTGTACAATCCGGTGTTTCCCTGAAATGGAATTGAGCTGAGCTGTGATAATCTTTGCATGATAAAGAACTTTTTCCGCCTTTGATTCTTTAGCGGCAAATCCACATTTGCTGAAGGGGATTATGGCTTTGAAAACATCTGGCAGATAGGTGCAGGCATACTGTCTTTTGGCTATCTTGCCTTTAGCTGTTAGCATGGGTTCGGTGAATGGCATCCTGACTTTAAAACTTGATTCGATCTCAATGACATAGCTCATGCCAAAGTTCTTAAGTCCTTCGATAAAAGGACCACTTCCAAACCAGGAGTCTGCTAAAACTACTCCCCGGGGGAAGCCTTTGTCCAAAGCCCATTCTATCATTTCCAGAGCCAGATCATACTTGGCCTTGTAAACAGATTTTTTCTTTTTTTGCCAGGGCATCTTTTTCGTATCCTGGTAATAAATCCGAAAATTAATGGGAAACTTAACGTTGTCTCCATCACTATAGTAAAGGAAAACGATACAGACTGCCTTCATATTCGTTTTAAGAGCGTGATCAAACAAAACAAATACGCCATGAATCCACTTGCAGAAATTTGTATGGTGTTTCATTGTGTCATCAATGCAGTAATAGCCGCCATTGGGCTTATACAATTTAATGACATGCAATGCATAAAGATGCAGCATTTCATCCGTTGAAAATTTTGCATCAGAGAAAAAGAAGATAGCGTGCTGACGCACTTATCTTTCAGCCACATACGACTAATCTCTGAAAGGCTGAATTTACCACCTAACACCAATTTCGTTGCAATCATCGTCAACGTGCTGAACTGAATATTCGTTAATGCTGGCTGAAGAAATGCCAGTCCGGCAATTATAAATGGTAGTCGCTCGGCACACGGAATTCTCACGGGTTCCTCCTAATGTTTCAGGAAAAAATGGTACACCGATCTATTATTTCACAAATCTCTGGAAATGTTCGCACTATTTTTCGAAAACTCTACTGAACACCCACCTACTGAAAGTAGGTGGGTTCGCGCGGGTCGCAGAGGACTGAAAGTCCACACACTGCGCTCACCGGGCTGAAAACCCTGCTTTGCATACTTTGGCAGCGCATCAAACATTGCTAAAAATAGCGCGGCTAAGGCTGACCGGCTGAAAGCCGGCGATTTTAACCTTGTGATGAAAATAAAAAAGGGGCATACACAAAAAATTATCAAAAGTCAAGAAAAATTTTTCGAAAACTCAAGTATTATATATCATTCCAGGGAAAGGATTCGGGCTGTTTTATTCCAGCCCATTTACATGTCATTTCCATCCTAAGTTTTTCATCGGCCGCTCTCACCACGTTCCCCACATTGAAAAAAAAGATGCCTGCAACCAACCACACGAGTATTTGCTTCATAATCATCTCCGTCCTCTTCAAATTGAATCCATGATCGGAATCGATGCGAAAATGCTCCGGCTTATCGGCTGTGCTGAAATCACCTAATGCCTCGCAAGTGATAAATTCATGGTTGCAAAACTTACAACATGGTTTTATAGACATCAATATATGTTTATGGACGACATTAAGCTCGAGTGTAACTATACTGCGGACCGTATAAATTTGTGAACATTAGAATAAGAAACTCATAAATTTATCCGGTCTCAAGTATATAAATATCAATTTGACATGAAAGGAGAAAAAATGCTCAAAAGGTCGAAGCGCCGTGTCATGAAATGGGCGCGGCCTTCCTCCTCCAGCAGCCGGCTGGGCGACATGGCAATACCAGCGGCTATAGCCATCAGGGAATAGGCATATTCGATCCGTCCGTAATCTTGAGAGCCTCCCAACTCACTGTCGGCGCCCATTCCATCAAATTTAAGCAGCCAGTGTTCGAAGCCGGACTCTATATC
>CAIMCT010000184.1 GCA_903839535.1 uncultured Desulfobacteraceae bacterium | reverse complement strand
GATATAGAGTCCGGCTTCGAACACTGGCTGCTTAAATTTGATGGAATGGGCGCCGACAGTGAGTTGGGAGGCTCTCAAGATTACGGACGGATCGAATATGCCTATTCCCTGATGGCTATAGCCGCTGGTATTGCCATGTCGTCCAGCCGGCTGCTGGAGGAGGAAGGCCGCGCCCATTTCATGACACGGCGCTTCGACCGGGACGGCAACACAAAACATCATATACAAACCCTCTGCGCCATGGCGCACCTGGATTACAGGCAGAAGGCCAGTCACGATTACAGCCAGCTCTTTCTGACCATCAAACATATCCTGCCGGGCTACCAGGCGCTGGAAGAAGCCTTTCGGAGAATGACCTTCAATGTGCTGGCGGCCAACTGCGACGACCATACCAAAAATATCTCCTTTATCCTGCGTGAAGGTAAGAAATGGGAGCTTGCTCCGGCGTACGACGTAACGCACGCCCACAATCCCCAAAGCGAATGGACCAGCCAGCACCTGATGGCAGTCAACGGAAAATTTACCGATATCTCCCGGTATGACCTGCTGGCGGTGGCCGACCGTTTTGGCATTGGCGCCGCGCCGCAGGTTTTGAAGCAGGTCGCAGAGGCTGTTTCCGCCTGGCCGGATTTTGCAGTGCAAGCCGGGATAGGCTTGCCCGAGGTCAAAAGAATTCTCAAACACCACCGCACACTTTAAGGCAAACGAGCATTCCTTGATAAGAATCACCCATGATTTATGGCTGAATCACCAGAAGAAACTCCGTTCAGGATCACTTGTCAATTTTTTAATGGAAAAATTACTCGAAATGGACAGCTTTCAGACGAGAATATGCAAGATGGAAAATGTAGCGGCTAAATCATCACAATATGTTCTGGCGCGTCTGTTACTTCCCCGATGATCGCAGCATGGGAGATGCCGTTATCCTTCAGCCCGGCCATAAGCGCGTCTGCCTGCGGACCGGGAATGCTGATCAAGAGCCCGCCGGAAGTCTGGGGATCAAAAGAAATATCCTGCATGACACGGTCAACACGCGGACCAAAAGTCACCATTTTTTCCCGGAATTCCCGGTTTTTGTAAGCGCCTGCCGGCACCAGTCCCATGGCGGCATATTCTCTGGCTTCCGGGATAACGGGGAGCATTGATGCATAAATTGTCATGCCGAATCCCGATCCGGCTGCCATTTCGGCCAGATGCCCCAACAGGCCGAAACCGGTGATATCGGTGCAGGCGCTGACAGCAAAATCGCTCATGATCTCGGCGGCTCTGCGGTTCAGGGTCGCCATCAAGCGGATCGTGGTTTCGATGACGGCGGAAGTCGCCAGTCCGCCTTTAATCGCGGTGTTGACGATACCGGTTCCAAGGGGTTTGGTAAGAATCAGCATATCTCCCTGACGAATCGTTTTTTTGGTCAGGACGCGACTGGGATGGATGAAGCCAGTAACCGACAGCCCGTATTTCAATTCGCTGTCTTCGATGCTGTGTCCGCCAATCAACACCACATCTGCTTCGGTCATTTTGTCCAGACCGCCCTGAATGATCTGCCGAAGCACGGAAATATCCATTGTTTTTAAGGGAAAAGCCACCAGATTCATGGCGGTTTTGGGAATACCGCCCATGGCATAGATGTCGCTCAAGGCATTGGCGGCGGCAATCTGACCGAATGCATAAGGATCATCCACAATCGGCGTGAAAAAGTCGACTGTTTGAATCAGGGCCAGGTCATCGGACACGCGATAGACGCCGGCATCATCCGCACGGTCGAGTCCGACCAGTACATTGGCATTTGTTGGAAATACAATGCCGCACAGTGCTCTCTCCAGGTCCCCCGGAGGTAGTTTGGACGCTCACCCAGCGCCTTTTACCGTTTCAGTCAATCGAAGATGATGTGGGTCTTGTGTGGTTTTCATAGGAAGCGAATGTACACCAATTAGACAAAAATGCAACCATATTGAGTTCCCATGTTGGCAATAATTACCTTAGAAGACAAATGGTGGTGCAAGTAATCGGGCAAGCGTCCAAACAGGCGCGGCAGCCGGTACACTCCAGCCCGGGAACCAGCGCAGGGTCTTCCGGCTTTATCCGTCAAGGCTCCGACTGAACAGTCCGCTGAAAATTTTCCGAAGATACCTTTCTTCAATCGGTTGAAGGAATGGCTCGTCTTCCGTAAAAACTTCCTGTCGTTTGCCGGAAAGCTTATCCCCAGCCGGTTTTTGAACCATAAATACCTTCCCCCGGGGTTTGTCCGCACGGGGTTGTAAAAATTTATTTTTCTCCAGCCAGAGATTACATTCGTCATGAGTTCCGATATACGTTACAAATAGGCATTCCTCGCTCAGAACGGTAATCAGCCTGTAACCGCAACCGAGATCGTATTTGGTGCATTTTTTAATTCGATGTTCGCCGTTTTTGGTCATCACACCGATTTCAGTCGTAGAATCGCATCCCCAAATCAACCGGTTGATGATTTCATCCGCTTCTTTTGCGGCAATCATCCCCTTTTTCCCCACCTTGCAAATGGTCTCCATTTGCTTGTCAAATCTGGGATCCCTGTACACAGACCGTATCAATTCTCCTCCTTGTTTCCGGACAAACACCACCCGCAAAAATTGAAAGCCAAACTTGCCGGGCACCCCAGGACATGAAAAAATACCCTCCTTTTTTGGAAAAAGGAAAAATCAATTTCACTGCAGAGTGCTTCAATCATTGGGAAAGAGGTCAACGAAGCGCCTGCCGGAACGCATAAAACACCTGCGAACAGATAGTAAAAATCAATCAGGAGGAAAATCAGGAAAGACGAAAGGAAGGCAAAAACAACGACCGGCTACAAACTAACCAGAAGTATGATCTTTCGGTCTTGTTCTGAAGCGACCAACCCGGGTGGCGTTCTTTGGACTATCTCAGGTAAAGCCTAAAAATAGATTCATGATAAAACCTTGAAAAATTCATTATTTAAAAAAATCCAGCAGAACACTGTTGGCTTTGATGCAAATACGACTCTGCTTTTCACATCCCGGATATCTGCCGAAACAAAAAAATGACAGTATCCTCTAACAGAATTGTGAAAATCGGTTTAGATCCCAAGAACTCGAAACGAATGTAAAGTCCAATATATCACATCATCCAGTTTGTCAATCCGATATTTAAAGCTATAACTATCATCTATAATCGAGGACATGCTATAATTATAATGAATTTGACATATTCTTATTCATCATGAGATAAATATTAAACACACGAGTCGAGTTTTTGAACCGCTTGAGACCATCACGATGAGGGCGGAATTCCTGAAAGCCGGCTCTCTATTCTGGAGAAAGGTGTCGAGGGGTGGCCTTATCTGCATTAGGTGCTTTTATCAATACAGCACAAAAAAGAAGGCGTGCTGACTAGAAGGCGTGCTGACTTGCAGAGAGAAGGAACTTGTCGCCATTGGGGGTGGCTCTGTACACGAGATGTCCTGAATGTATTGCCGTGCACTGCCAGAAAGCGTTCGAGGCTGGCTGTATTCGGGCCGAAATTCTTGAGGCTGCCGGCCATTGCCATCGTCTTTGGCGGTGGCCCAGCACTTGCTTCAAGCGCAACCCTGCTTTTGGATTGCCTGAATGAATTTGAAAAATAATGATAGATATTGCTTGGAATCATCGTCATTTTACGCTTTCGATGAACCATAAAAAAAGCAATGGCGGAGAATTGTCCGATTATCAACAATCGGAATAATAGGACCGAAACTATAACCTTTTTGAATTTGACAGATTTTTCCCGCTATTATATTTTATAAACAGAAGTGGTCAAAGAGTTCTGCCCACTCCCAATATTTTCACGGCAAATTATCGCCGCAATTCAATGTCCGGCTTGTGATCGACGATACAGGCCATATGGAGTTCACAATAATTGCATTCGGAAAGGAGACTGTCATGAAACCAGGAGCCAGAAATCAATTAACGGGTAAGGTGACATCCATTAAAAGCGATGAGATCATGTCGCTGATCAAATTCTCTGTAGCGGTTCCCAAAGAAATGGCATCGGTGTTGACCACGGAATCGGTCAAGGACATGGATTTAAAGATTGGAGATGAGGTGGAACTGTTAATCAAAGCTATTCACGTCTTGCCTTTGAAACGATAACGCCTTTTTGAAATCAAGGGGTCCGCTCCACCAATTTTGTCCAGAACCCCATCCATTGTGATGGGGCTTTTCGGATTTGCGATGATCCTTTTGGTTACATCACCAGCAGTTTCAGCTTTGTCAGCACCGTCAATACGATGCTTGCCGTTAAGGTGATTCGCAACAAAGAATGTACCATCAATAAAGCAACCATTTAGGGCTGGAAGGCCAACGGCCTGATCCATGATAGCCCAGGGCATCGTCCTGGGTACGCGGTGTTATTTTTTAATTTTCAGCCCTGAAGGGGCGGCCTAAATCCCACTCATACCGTTTGTTGTATCTGTTCCAGTGGTCCAGTTAGGTCGCCCCTTCAGGGCTCAATATATGGTTGTATGCCAACCCAGGGCGATGCCCTGGGCTGACATAGTACGCCCCTTTGGGGCTAAACGAGCCAAATATAGCGGCGTATTCTTTGTTGGAAATCACCTAAGTGTTAAGATTAACACTTTTGTTTCTATTGACAAATTGGGAATCGGGATTTAAACAAGCAAAGCCATGAACAATATTGATCAATTGCAGAATAGCGATTACGAGAGATTAAAAGAAATCCTGAAAAGAATGGGACGGGTTGCCATTGCCTACTCCGGCGGGGTTGACAGTACGCTTGTGCTTCGCGTTGCAGCCGATATTCTTAAAGATTCCGTCATTGCCATCACCGCCTGGTCTGATACCACCCCTCGGGGAGAATATGCCGATGCCGTGACGTTTGCCCGGGAAATTGGGGTTCGGCATATCGTGGTGGAAACTCATGAAATGAGCATTCCGGAATTTGTACAAAATCCTCTCAGCCGATGCTACATCTGTAAAAAATTTCGATATGAGGCGCTGATAACTATTGCCAGTCAACACGGGTTTACCGTAATTGCAGATGGTGAAAATGCTGATGACTGCAAGGATTACCGCCCAGGCAGCCTTGCCGCACGGGAACTGGGAGTTCGAAGTCCCTTAAGCGAGGCAGGATTGACCAAGGACAGGGTTCGCGCCTTATCCAATATGCTGGGGCTGTCCACCTGGAACAGACCGGCCCTGGCCTGTCTGGCCTCCCGCATTCCTTATTTCAGCACACTGACACCGGAAAAACTGAGGCAAGTCGATGAAGCAGAGACATTTATCCGCGTTATGGGAAACACCGGACAGGTTCGGGTCAGACATTTTGGAGATGCCGCCCGCATCGAAATGGATATCCCCGGAATGACACGATTGATGGAGACTTCCACCCGGGAACAGACCGTTTCATTTCTAAAAGGGCTTGGATTTGTCCATGTTCTACTGGACATGGAAGGGTACCGGATGGGTAATCTGAACCCGATCCGTTGAATATTCATCCGAACGCCATGACTGAAAAGTCCATTCAACAGAAAAGACAGCCCATAATTTTCTTTGAGCGTCATTGAAATGCAACAGCTTGGCGCATCTCCATTATTTTATGCTTGACAGAACAAAATCATTCGTATATCAAAACCAAAATAAACGAAACATTGTTTCGATTTTTCATGTTTTCAATCAAAAAAGGTTTCTGGTATTTATTTAATTGTATGAAATATCAATATATTGGTAATATCAAATACATGGAACATGATTTCTGAAATGCATCTGGAGCATTATTACTACTCAATATAACAGATATATTTTAGGCATTGATCATCGTTTCGACCAGATCATATATTTCCCCCTTTGGAAAAGGGGGATTAAGGGGGATTTGAAAACGGGGCTTCAGCTGCCACAACCTCAAAATCCCCCCTGCCCCCCTTTTTCAAAGGGTGGGGGAATTAATTTCGTCATGACTCATTGCTTTCATTATTGACAGATTGGATTAGAAGCAATAAAAGAACACTTTTGAAGTTAGTGACATTTAGATTAAGCTCTTAATTTATTTATTGATTATCCTTAACATGGAGGTAAAGATGAACTGGTTTGTCAGCATGTTGGGGTCATCCATCGGGAAAAAACTGATGATGGCCATTACGGGACTGAGTTTTTGCGGGTTTCTGGTTGCGCACCTTGCCGGTAACCTGTTTATTTATGGAGGAAGAGATGCCTTTAATTCTTATGCAGATCACCTCCATTCTCTGGGTCCGCTCGTTAACCTGGCGGAGATTGGCCTTTTGACGTTAGCCCTGATCCATATCCTGACAGGTGCAACCCTGTTTTATGAGAACCTGAGGGCCAGGCCCGACCGCTATAGCGTCAACAAATCTGCGGGAGGCAGAACCATCGGGTCCGCAACCATGCCCTACTCCGGTTTTTTTCTCCTGTTTTTTGTGATTTTTCACCTTTTCAATTTTCATTTTGTGGACAAGACTCATCTGACCATCTTTGATATTGTTTCCAAGGCTTTTTCTAATCCGATTTATGTTATTTTTTATATTCTGGCCATGATCATCGCCGGCCTTCATGTAAGCCACGGGCTGTGGAGCGCTTTTCAAACCCTGGGCGCCAATCACCCAAAATACATGCCGATCATTATGATGGTCAGTCTGGTATTCAGCCTCATCGTCGGCATTGGTTTTGGATTTCTTCCCGTCTATATTTCGCTGATTGCTTAAGAACAAGGAGATCAACCATGCATTTAGATGCAAAAATTCCCGGGGGGCCGCTCGCTGACAAATGGGACAAGCATAAGTTTGAGCTGAAACTGATCAACCCCGCCAATAAACGTAAATTTGAGGTCATTGTCGTCGGAACCGGTCTTGCCGGCGGCGCTGCCGCTGCATCCCTGGCGGAATTGGGTTATAATGTCAAAAGCTTCTGCATTCAGGATACCCCGCGCCGCGCCCATAGCATCGCAGCCCAGGGCGGGATCAACGCTTCCAAGAACTACCAGAACGATGGTGACAGTGTCTGGCGGCTCTTTTACGACACCATCAAAGGCGGCGACTTCAGAGCCAGGGAAGGCAATGTGTATCGCCTAGCACAGGTCAGCGGCAATATCATTGATCAGTGCGTAGCCCAGGGCGTTCCCTTTGCGCGGGAATACGGAGGGCTTCTGGCCAACCGCAGTTTTGGCGGTGCCCAGGTTTCGCGGACTTTTTATGCCAGAGGACAGACCGGCCAGCAGCTTCTGCTGGGAGCTTACAGCGCTTTGAGCCGCCAGATAGCCGCGGGAAAAGTGCAGATGTTCAGCCGCAGGGAAATGATGGATCTGGTTCTGGTGAACGGACAGGCCAGGGGCCTTGTGGTCCGGAATCTGGTCACCGGAGAAATCGAAAGACATGGAGCAGATGCTGTTGTCCTTTGCACCGGCGGCTACGCCAATGCCTTTTTCCTTTCCACCAATGCCATGGCCTGCAATGTAACTGCTAACTACAGAGCTTATCAGAAGGGCGCATTGTTTGCTAACCCGTGTTTTACGCAGATACACCCCACCTGCATTCCAGTTCATGGAACCTATCAGTCCAAGCTGACCCTGATGAGCGAAAGCCTGAGAAACGACGGACGTGTCTGGGTTCCCCAAACTGTCGGGGATAAGCGATCTCCAGATCAGATTCCGGAATCGGATCGGGATTATTTTCTGGAACGCAAATATCCCAGCTTCGGAAACCTGGTTCCCCGGGATGTAGCTTCCCGAAACGCCAAAGAACAGTGCGATCTGGGAAAAGGTGCCGGTGAAACCGGACTTGCAGTTTATCTGGATTTTCGGGATGCCATCAGCCGCGACGGCAAAGATATGATCGGTCAGAAATACGGCAATCTGTTTCAGATGTACGAAAAAATTACTGCGGATAACCCGTATGAAAAGCCCATGATGATTTATCCAGCAGTGCATTATACGATGGGCGGACTCTGGGTGGATTATAACTTGATGAGCACCATTCCCGGTCTTTTTGTCCTTGGAGAGGCCAATTTTTCGGATCATGGTGCCAACCGCCTGGGTGCCAGCGCCCTTATGCAAGGCCTGGCGGACGGCTATTTTGTAATCCCTTACACCATCGGCGGATATTTTGCCGGTACACAGCTTCCCAAAATCACGACAAGCCAGTCAGAATTCACATCGGCCGCCCGCACAGTGAGCGATCGAACCCAGCGTCTGCTGTCCATTAACGGCAAACGCACCGTGGATGATTTTCACCGGGAACTGGGGGGCATCCTGTGGGAATACTGCGGAATGGCCAGAAATGATGAGGGATTGACCAAAGCCAGAACCCTCATTCAGTCTCTTCGCAGTGAATTCTGGGAAAACGTCAAGGTCCCTGGAGTGGACATGGATCTTAACCAGAGCCTTGAGAGGGCCGGACGTGTAGCTGATTTTCTGGAATTCGGAGAACTCATGGTCATTGATGCGCTGGCAAGGCGTGAATCCTGTGGCGGCCATTTTAATGAAGGCTTTCAGACCGAAGAGAATGAGGCCCTGAGGGATGATGACAACTTCTGTCATGTTGCGGCATGGGAATATGCCGGAGAAGGAAAGGATCCCCAGTTCCACAAAGAACCGCTGGTTTTTGAAAACGTCAAATTAACACAAAGGAGTTACAAGTGACAAAAACCATCAATTTAACGCTGAAGGTATGGCGACAACAATCCGCTACGATAAAAGGCGGATTTGAAACCTATCATGCCAGCAATATATCTACGGACATGTCGTTTCTGGAAATGCTGGATGTTGTCAACGAGCAGCTTACCCTGGATTGCAGGGAACCCATTGCTTTTGACCACGATTGCCGCGAAGGAATCTGCGGCCAGTGCGGATCTGTCATCAACGGCAGGCCTCATGGCCCTGAAAAAGGCACCACCCTGTGTCAACTGCACATGCGGCATTTTAACGATGGAGATACCATCGCCATCGAACCGTTCCGGGCAAAAGCATTCAAGGTGCTGAAAGATTTGGTTGTGGATCGAAGCGCTCTGGACAAAATCATTCAGGCAGGCGGGTATGTATCGGTCAATACCGGCGGAACTCCGGATGCCAACGCCATTCCCGTACCCAAGGAAATCGCGGAAAAGGCCATGGATGCCGCAGCCTGTATTGGCTGCGGTGCCTGTGTAGCTTCCTGTCCCAATGCATCCGCCATGCTCTTTGTGGGTGCAAAGGTATCGCAGCTTGCACTTCTGCCTCAGGGTAAGCCCGAGGCGGCCAGACGTGTTACGTTTATGGTTCAAACCATGGATGAACTGGGATTTGGAAACTGCTCCAACGAGCGGGAATGCGAGGCCGAATGCCCCAAGGAAATTTCCATCACTAACATTGCCAGAATGAACCGTGAATTCTTCAAGGCAGGGTTGTTTTCATCAACCAGGTAAAGAAGGGTATGCTGCGAACGGGCATAATCTTTCGTCGTAGAGCCGGCATTCTGCGCTTTCCTCCCCCAGCGGGGGAGGATTGGGGTGGGGTTCAAAAGTTAAGATTATGACCGTTGACAGTATATATGTCCCACACACCTTCAAACCTATATCACCTTATTCAAGGGATACTCAATAATCCCTTCTGCACCGTTTTTCATCAAGACAGGAATCAATTCTCTCACCAGATGGATACTTACTACGGTTTCAACAGAATACCATGTTGATTTGTAAAGGGAGGCAACTGTCGGAGCATTCAGACTTGGCAACAGCGCCACTACTTTTTCGAGGCAGGCATCCGGAACATTCATTTTAAGGCCCACCAGTTTTTCCCCCAGCAACGCGCCCTGAAGCAGCAGCGCAATTTGTTCGATTTTTTCTCTTTTTTCAGGATTCTTCCACGATTCATGATTGGCGATAAGCTGAGTGTTGGTCTGCATCAGCTCAAGAATGATCCGAAGACCGTGCGCCTTGATGGTGCTGCCGGTTTCCGTAACTTCAACAATGGCATCCGCCAGACCCGATACCACCTTTGCCTCTGTCGCACCCCATGAAAATTCGACGGTTACCGGAACACCTCTTTCAGCAAAGTAATTTTTGGTAAACCCGACCAGTTCTGTGGCAATCTTTTTCCCCGCCAGGTCTTCAGGTTTTCTGGCCGGAGAGTCAAAAGGAACGGCAAGCACCCACCGGGCTGGCCTTGCACTCACTTTTGAATAGATAAGGTCCGCCACGACATGGACATTCGATCTGTTCTCGGCGATCCAGTCCTTGCCGGTAAGTCCGGCATCCATAGTGCCGTTTTCGACATATCGCGACATTTCCTGCGCCCGGCACAAGGCGCATTCAATGTTATCATCATTGATTTCAGGAAAATAACTTCTGCCATTAACATCAATTTTCCAGCCTGAGCGCCTGAACAGCTCTATGGTTGCGTTCTGCAGGCTTCCCTTGGGAATACCCAGTTTCAAAATAGCGTTCATTTATTTATATATCTCCTTTGGATTAAAAATTGGCTCTTCGCATATTCTGACGGAACCTCCTTCCACGCGCTGAAAGAAACAGCTTTTATGGCCGGTATGGCAGGCGGCACCGCCCACCTGTTCTACTTTCAGCAGCACAGTATCGTTGTCACAATCAATGCGGATTTCCTTGACGATTTGACAGTGGCCGGATGTTTCGCCTTTGATCCAGAGTTTTTTTCGAGTCCGGCTATAGTATGTGGCTTTGCCGGTTGAAAGCGTGGCTTGCCATGCCTCGGCATTCATGAATGCCAGCATCAGTACCTCGCCAGTCTCAAAGTCCTGGACAATGGCCGGTGCCAGCCCTTCGAGTTTGTTGAAATCAAGTTTAATCTCATCCATAATCTATCCTGCTAAAGGTCATTGCTAAAAATTCTTGTTTTTCTGTCATCCTGGGTTATAATACCACATTTTACCAATTGAAGCATAAGGTAACAAGACGCTGAAAAATTGTAAAGAAATAAGCTCATGAATTTTTGAGTCGCTTTTCACCCAAACGCAAAAGACCATCTTATCCATGCCTGAATTTCGAAAAACATCACAGATTCTGAAACAGCGGGCACGCCAGAAACCCCGCCAAAGTCTGTCCAAGATCATCATGAAAATGGTTTTCTGGTCAGGTTTGGTTGCTACCATAACTGGTATTATTGCAGCAATCCTGCTATATTTTTACATTAACGAAGATCTGCCGAAGATATCCAAATTATCAGATTACCGTCCCCCGGTTATCACCACGGTATATTCTGACGACAATCGAAAAATCGGCGAATTTTATAAAGAACGCCGGGTTGTCGTACCCATATCCAGAATTCCTCAAATCCTGAAAGAGGCGTTTATTGCTGCGGAAGATTCCCGGTTCTACAGCCATCCTGGAATTGATGTCATTGGTATTTTCAGAGCATTTCTAAAAAACATAGAAGCCGGCGGTGTGGTTCAGGGCGGAAGCACCATTACCCAGCAGGTCACCAAATCTTTTCTGCTGACTCCCGAACGAAGCTATACCCGAAAAATCAAGGAAGCCATTCTCGCTTATCGGATCAGCAAGGCATTTTCCAAAGACGAAATCCTGTTTTTATATCTGAATCAAATTTATCTGGGCCACGGGGCTTACGGAATCGAAGCAGCCTCGGAAAATTATTTCGGCAAACCTGTAACGGATTTAAGTATCGCCGAATGCGCGCTGCTGGCAGGACTTCCCCAAGCTCCCACCAAGTACTCCCCGTTCCGGTATCCTGACAGAGCCAAACAGCGCCAGATATATGTATTAAACCGCATGGCTACAGAAGGCTACATCACCCAATCTCAGGCATCTGAAGCCATTCAGCACCCCATGGACATCAAACCCCGTAAAAACTGGTATATTGAAGAAGTTCCGTTTTATACCGAACACGTCCGGCGGTATGTTGAATCAAAATACGGCCCGGATGCCCTATATAATAATGGCCTAAGCATCCATACCGCCGTCAACATCGAAATGCAGAAGGCTGCCCAGGAGGAGCTATGCATCGGACTTGGCGCACTCGATAAACGCCAGGGGTATAGAGGTCCAATCAAACATGTGAAACCGGATGAAATTGAAGTTTTTTCCGCAGCCATTCAGGAAGAAATCAAGGATGCGCCGATCAAATCCGGCGTTATTTTGAGCGGAGTTGTCGTTTCTGTCAGTGAATCTGAACAGGCTGCGGGGGTTCGCATTGGTAAATTACATGGCATCATCCGTTTTGCAGACATGAAATGGGCAAAAAAATCTAATCCGAACAGTATCCAGCATGAAGCTGGAGCGAAGCGGCCGCCAACCGTACTTGGCATCGGAGACGTAATTCTGGTCGCAGTCATGGATAAAGCCAAGGATGGAGACAAGTGGAATCTTTCCCTGGAACAAACGCCAAAAGTTCAGGGTGCCCTGCTTTGCATGGAAGCGGGGACCGGTCAGGTCAAGGTAATGGTAGGGGGCAGGGATTTCAGAGACAGCCAGTTCAACCGCGCCATCCAGTCTAGGCGGCAGCCCGGATCATCTTTTAAGCCCATCGTCTATGCCGCCGCCATCGATAAGGGATATACCCCTGCGACGATGATGATCGACTCCCCCATCGCGTTTCAAAGTGATGAAGGCGATTCGGCATGGAAACCTCAGAATTATGACAGAAAATATTCCGGGCAAATCCTTCTGCGAAACGCTCTTGAAAAATCAGTGAACGTGGTGACTGTGAAAATTCTTCAGGATATCGGCGTTGACTATACCATCGGCTATGCCAGGAAACTGGGTATAACCTCCACCCTGGAGCGCAATCTCTCCATAGCTCTGGGTTCCTCCGGCGTTTCCCTTCTGGAACTGGTCCGGGCCTATTCTGTCTTTGACAACGCAGGAAATTTAATCCAGCCAATATTCATAACCAAAATCGTGGATCAGAATGACAGTGTTCTTGAAGAAACCATTCCGGACAAAGTACAGGTTATTGAAAAAAGTACCGCCTTCATTATGACCAGCCTTCTGGAAAGCGTTGTCAAAAATGGAACGGGTCGAAAGGCCAGAGAGCTGAACCGTCCTGCAGCCGGAAAAACCGGCACAACCAACAATCTTAACGATGCCTGGTTTGTGGGATATACTCCGGAATACATTACCGGAGTCTGGGTCGGGTTTGACGAAGAAGGATCACTGGGAAAGGGTGAGACCGGCGGTGCGGCCGCTTGCCCGGTCTGGGTAGGTTTTATGAAGCGGGCGCTCGCCAATAAGCCTGTCCAGATATTTTCGGTTCCAGAAGGAATCGTTTTTGCTAAAACTGATGCCGCCACCGGCCGGCTGGCAGGTCCTGACACGCAAAATGTTCTGTTTGAATGCTTCAAGGAAGGAACGCTGCCTACGGAAGTCTCAGTTGGGAAAACAGATCCCAACGAATCTGATGAACTTTCAAAATCTGAATATTGATGGCTTTGTACCGGCGTTAAACCGCATGTCCAACATCTGCATTAAGCTCCATCCTTATGATATTGCCAAATAATGTCTTGGCACTTTATTTGCTTGTAACTATACCATCTTGGAACATTTCTTTGAACCTGTTGAAATGGAGATAATCACTTATGAATTCGCTTTTTCGCCATCTAATGAGTCTGGCAGTAGTGTCAGGACTATGGATTATGTGTTTTCCGGGTGTGAGCATGTCTTATCAACCCATTCCGGCGGAACTGACCGCAAACATCAATATAAGGGAATCACCTGATATAAAAAGCAAAAGCATCATGCTGTTAACAAAAGGAGACCAGATTTTTATCCATAATGAAACCCCAAGATGGGCATATATTGTTTATGAGAAAAATGGTCAGCAGACCGATGGCTGGGTATCCACGCAGCACCTGCAGAAAATACAAAACCCTTCTCAGGAGCTAAAAACCAAAGACGTAGAAGTTAAGCCGGCCAGTCTGGTTCCCCAGCCAGTGTCGGTCGCCATTCCCATAAATCCTTCCCAGCATTCCGGATCAGGACTTGCACAGGCTTCTGAAAAGCAGGCCATCGATTCAGAACCGCTTAAACCCTCGGAAAAAACATTGCCTCGGACGCAGAGACCCCTTTCAGGTGACGATATAACATCCTTTTTTAAAAATAAAGAGAGCAGTCCTGTTATCGTGGAAGATTCGACCCTGAAATCCGGATCAAACCAAGCTTCAACCTATGAATTCGTTGGGGTTATCACACTTTTTCTCTTTAAAATATCTATTGTTGTTACATCATGTTTTGCGCTTATTTTTTCATATTCAGCACTGCAGATTGCAAAATCAAATCGGTATGCTGATCACGGAGAAAAGATCGTAAGATAAATGAAAATTAGCCGACACAAGAGCGTTTCTCACACGAAGGCGGTAGGGGCGACCGGACGGTCGCCCTTACTTGTTTCGTGTCTTTCGTGTCTTTCGTGTCT
>CAIMCT010000183.1 GCA_903839535.1 uncultured Desulfobacteraceae bacterium | reverse complement strand
ACATTAAGCCCGGTGGCCTCAATTGATCCAGTGACCAAGATATATTTTGGCGGCCGCTCATGCGCCGCAAATATATATAGTGTCTGAACGGAGACCCTTTAACAGCTTGATGATACTTACGATATTTACCGTTTTTTGAAACATGGATTTTTTTAACATACAAAACCCGCAATTTTGGATAGCACCTGTTTCTGATGTTGTCAAGGACATTTCCCATATCATTTCTTGCATATTTTTCGCAAAAAGATTAATAACTGTGTGAAACTTTTCTCTGAAACTTACGATACCAACTCCTGCATCAGCATTACATTTCTATGGACGGGTTAAAACATGCCAACCATTCGACTAAAAAAAAACCGGGACAAATCCCTTCTAAACCACCATCCCTGGGTGTTTTCTGGCGCTATTGATGCGATTAGTGGAGCAATCAGCGGGCAGATAGACTCGGGTCAAACCGTTGATATCGTATCCGCAAATGGAACCTGGCTGGCAAAAGGTGCTTTTTCCCCGCATTCCCAGATTGCCATACGGATATGGTCATTTACTCAAGACGAGGAAATCTCGATCGACTTTTTCCGAAACCGGATTTTCCGGGCTATTCTTGCCAGAACCCTTCCGGGAACCAGGCGGAATTTTTCGGCATGCAGGCTGATCCATGCTGAATCTGACGGGCTTCCCGGCATTATCGTTGATAAATATGGGGATTATCTGGTGTGCCAGTTTCTTTCCGCCGGAGCAGAATACTGGAAAACCGATATTGTTGGTATATTGGAAGAACAGTTTTCCAGTACTCAGCATCGCAGAGTATCGGAAAACGGTCCCTGCAAGGGCATTTACGAACGATCCGATGTGACGGTTCGCGAAAAGGAAGGCCTAATGCCGCGCACCGGAGTTCTCAGCGGTGACTGTCCGCCGGAACGGGTCGAGATTCAGGAAGGCAATCTCCGGTTCCGGGTGGATATTTTAAAAGGGCATAAAACCGGATTTTATCTGGATCAGCAAGAAAACCGCGCCATGATTCCAGAATTCTGCGAAGGAGCAGAAGTGCTTAACTGCTTTGCCTATACCGGAGCTTTTGGCGTGGTTGCTCTATCCGCAGGCGCTGAAAGTGTCACAAACATTGAAACATCCCCTGCCCTTCTGAGCCAGGCCATGGAGCATGTTGAACTTAATGGACTGGATTCCGCCCGCATGCAGAACCTGCCAGAAGATGTGTTTCACACCCTTCGCCGTTTCCGGGACAGCCGTCGCAATTTTGATGTAATCATTCTGGATCCGCCAAAGTTTGCTGAATCCCAAAGCCAGATACCCAAGGCTTGCAGGGGATACAAGGACATCAACCTTCTGGCCATAAAGCTTTTAAACCCAGGTGGAACGCTGATAACTTTTTCCTGCTCGGGTCTGATGCCACCGGATTTGTTTCAAAAAATTGTTGCAGACGCAGCGCTGGATGCCGGCAGAAATGGACAGATTATTCGCAGACTTTATCAGGCATCCGATCACCCCACAGCCCTTGGGTTTCCAGAAGGAACGTATCTCAAAGGCCTGATTTGCAGAGTATGGTAAGGAAATTCTGATGAAAACTTCAAGGTGTATCTTATGGCTAATGTTTATGTCCCTGTGGGTAATGGCGACTGCGGATGCTGGCACCCCCAACATGGGCGCTGTTCTTAAAAACGCCCGGTTCGTATCCTATACTCCGCGAAGCTTTTCAGTTGTCAACGGACAGACGCAACCAGCATCCCTGGACGGTATTACAGAGGATCTGAGGCTGCTGCGTAATGCCTTCGACAGCCTCATCACCTATTCATGCAGCAGCGGCCTGGAGCATGTTCCGGCTGTCGCTGAAAAGCTCGGATATCTGGCTGTCATTGTCGGAATCTGGGATCCCAAGTCCGAAATAGAAATCCAAAACGCCATTCGCCTGGCCAAAAAATATCCAAAACTGATATTTGCCATTTCGATTGGAAACGAGGGAATTTACGCCAAACATTATACCCCTGCAGATGTCGAGAAAACGATGCTTTTTCTCAGAAATGAGATTCCATCAATCTCTTTGACGACTTCAGAACCATTTTTCCTGTATCTCAAGTCTGAATATTTCGATTTCTTCAATAAGATGGATCTACTGCTTCCCAATATTCATCCCATTTTCGAAACATGGTTTATCCCATCTGATGCTAAAAATGGAGCAGCTTTTGTCCTGAATGTGGCAAGCAAGCTGCAATCCCAATATACACAACCCCTTATCGTCAAGGAAACCGGACTTCCGTCCGAGCCTGCTTCGATGGGATTTACCCAAGCAAATCAAAGCGCATTCTGGTCCGAAATTCTGAAGCAGTGCGTTGCTTCGGAAACCAGAGCTATTTCCTGCTTTGAAGCCTTTGATGCTCCATGGAAACCAGTGGTCACCAAAGGATATTTTCCCGGAAGTGACCATATTCAGGAAGCACATTGGGGGTTTTTTACCGTGGATGGAAAATCAAAGATGGTTGTGAATGAAATCATGACCAAAAGAAATAAAACTGGCTTGGGAAAACGGTAAGACGTCATGATTTTGATTGCTTGTGCTATTTTAATAGCCGTTGACCGTTCACGGTGAACAGTCAACGGTGAGCGATAAACAGTAAACGGGCAAAGGTCAACGGTATGCCGTCACATGCGGTTTCGTCAACACTGCGAAAGACGAGGTGTTATCAAATGCTAAATACAGCTCTAAAAAAAGCCTCTTATGAAGATTTGAATTCCATACCGGATAACATGATCGGCGAAGTCATTGATGGTGAACTCTTTGCCGTGCCAAGACCCTCTTTCCTGCATAGCAATGCTGTTTCGGGTATTACGGATGAAATCAGAAGACCGTTTCAAAGAGGGTGCGGAGGTCCAGGAGGTTGGGTGATTTTATATGAACCTGAAATTTGCATGGGTGAAAATATTTTGGCGCCTGATCTTGCCGGATGGAGAAAAGAAAGGCTTCCCAAACCGCCTGAACAAAACTATACGACGGTCCCTCCCGACTGGGTCTGTGAAGCGCTGTCTCCCAGTACTGTATGGATTGACAGAATCCGAAAGATGCCCATTTATGCACAATTTGGCGTTTTGTATGCTTGGCTGATTGACCCTGTCGCCAGGACTCTGGAGGTTTTTCGCCTGGAATCAGGCAGATGGGTATTGCTATCTGTTCATAGTGAAAATGACATCGTCCGTGCAGAACCCTTTCAGGAAGTAGAAATCGCATTACAGCATCTCTGGTGGGAATAGCTGGTGCTTAATGTCCCAAATAACATCCGCCACGACCCTATTTAGAAGCAGCTCCGTCGTGATATTCGTTTTCTACAAAAGGGAGATGCCTTTTGGGGTCAATCGGTATTTTTGCATGCGGCTGTTGGGCTTGTCCGGAATGGTCATTTCGATAAATCCGGAAAGCAGCGCAGGCATAAGATAAAGCTGTCTGAAATTTTCTTCACTCTTCAGAGACAGGGCTTCCTGTAATTGCCGTCGTGACATATCGCCGCGACACATCAAAAGAAGTTTTCTGACTTCCCCTGTGACTTCCCCTGTGACTCCCCCTGTGACTTCCCCTGCGACTTCCCTTGTGACTTCCCGATATACAGGATGCGCCTTGCGGCGTATGACGATCACAATAGTGGTGGTCATGTTGTTTGTAATGGTGAACCTTGGCTGGAAAGTCATGGCGACCTCAATCTGGTTCCGTCATCAACAGTTTCAGCTTCTCCAGGGCCGACGAGACAATCCTGCCCTGTGCTGCAATGTTCTCTATGATTTCGGCAGGGGTACGGATGTCCACTTTGGCGACAACGTTCGGGTTTACCGCTTTCAGATCGAATACCGCAGCGTCAATCGCATCAGCCTTGGTCTGAAAGTCACGGGCGGCTTTTTCCTGCTCCTTGATTTGCTGTTCAAGAGCTTCGATATCTGATATTTCCGCTTTATCTTTTTTAAAAGCTTTTAACCGCTCCTTCAGCGTGACTAAGTGCGCCTTTATGCGCTCGGTTTCGTCAAGATGCGGCTGCATTTCTTTGCGGGCTTGGGCGCGGCGGGCGGCAAAGTCCACTGTCCAGGAATATCGGCTTTCCCCTTCCGGCATACCGCGCTTAGCGAGCAGACGGGCGAAGCTGGGGAACGGTTTTTCCGCGTTTCCTTCACCCTCCAGCCATTCGGTTGTGAGGATGGCGGGTAACTGGCTGTCATCCACCACCTCACCGTTTTTGCCAAATCCGAACAGGGCCAGCGTCATGGGGGATTTCTTACCGACCTTGATATGAGACAGATCATAATACCAGATTTTTGTAGTCTTTTTGCCCTTGGTGAAAAACAGCAGATTGGTTTTTACACCGGCCCCGGCCGTGGAGAACACGCCGCCAGGCAGGCTGACAATGGCCCATAAGTTGCATTCATCCACCAGTTTGCGCTTGGTTTCCACAAAGGCGCTTTCGTTGGCTCGAAAAAGCAGGCCCTCATCCAGAACGATTCCGCAGCGGCCGCCTTTTGCAAGTTCCGTCAGAATGTTCTGCACGAACAGCACTTGGGTGGAGCCTGTTTCAAAGGCGAAATTTTTTTGTCCATCCTTACCTTCTTTGCCGCCAAAAGGCGGGTTGGTGAGGATGACATTGAAGGTTGCTGGTGCGTTGTCGAACAGAGCGCTATATGTGGCGCGTTTGGTGAGAGTGTTGCCATGCCACAGGTTGGGCTGGTCGATACCGTGAAGCACAAGATTGGCCAGAGCGATGGGAAATACCAGATTTTCCTTTTCACGACCAAAGAAAGTGTCGTGTTTGAGGGTGTCGATATCGGTACTGGCCATCGCGCTGCCCTGATTCCGGTCAATATGTTCATAGGCAATGGCCAGAAAACCTCCGGTGCCGCAACATGGATCGTACACGGTTTCACCCAGTAGTGGGTTGATGGTGTGCACCATGGCGCGGATCACTTCACGCGGGGTGAAGAACTGTCCGCCATCGGAGTTCTTTTCTCCCATTTTCAGAAGCAGGTCCTCATAGACCTGCGACAGTGTGAAAAAATGGGTGTCTTCGATATGATTGATGCTGATTTCGTGAACCTTGTCGAGAATATCGCGAAGGTTGGTTTCACTGTCCACGCGTACCCGCTCCACGGCAGTCATAATGCGGCCGATGATCCGCTGTTTACGCGAGGCGGATGGATTGGGCAAACTGGTGCGCGGATCGATATCCAGGCCATGAAGATGGGGCAGCAGTTCGCTGTTGATAAAGTCAAACAGTTTGCCATCACCCCTTGCGAACAGCTCCTTCCGCTTCCAGCCAAAGGGGTTGCCTTCAGCAGTTTTCGGGTGGGCAGCATCATCTTTGAAAGGCGCGGCCCAATCTTGCCAGCGGTAGGGGCTGACGAGCGCCGGCGTGAAGGTTCTTCCCACGGCCTCAGCCGCATCGCGGTCTCTCTCCTCCTGGGCATCCAGAATGCGCAAAAACAGAATCCAGGTCAGCTCCGGCACATACTGAAGAGCGCTGGCGCAATTGGAACGGCGCATGATATCGCAGATGGATTTGACAAAGGAGGACAGCGAGTGGGTGGAGTTGATCGCTTTGGGTTTCTTGGTGGTTTTCGTTTTTATTTTATACTCCATAATTACGTTTCGAATGCTTGGGAAAGGATTTTAGTTGGCATTAAATTGATCTCTTTCATCTGTTGTTCAATTGCTTTACGCATGGGCTTCAGCTCTGCTAAAGCTTTTGAGGCTATTTGTTGAACATTGTAACTGGGTAACTCAATTTCACCTTCAGCAAGACGATTGAATAACATACGTTCTCTTACAGCACCGCGCGCGAGTGAGTTGATACATTGTTCACCAAGTGAGGATCTGAGCCAGTAATAGAACCAACGGGAATCTACAGTATGTTCTTTGCCTTTCAACACGACGTAGTCCGGGCTGGTAATGCCTGGTATATCATCATCGTCCACAAAAGCAATTGAACCGATCAGAATACGCATTGGGTTGTAGAAAACCGTTCCTGGAAAAACGGGTTTATATCTTTGAGGTATTTTCCCAGGTGGTTCTTTTGCCGGAGCCATGCCGTTACGCGTGGCACCCAGCGTTGGGTATTTTGACCAATCCTCTCCAATTCCCGTTTTCACTTCTTCCAACACTTCGGCAAGTAAGCGTTTCTCTGTCCCATTTTTTCGCATACTGTGCAGAATAATGGAATCAGCGAGTTTGGATGTTTCGTTCAATTGCCTCTCGGCAGCCTTGCGGGCCTTTTCCACTTCGGCCAGTTGGGCTTTGAGTCGGGCAGCGATTTGGCATTGTTTTTCGATGGGGGGCTTTGGAATGAGCAGTTTATTCATCATGTTTTGCGGCAACTTAAGACGCGTTGAACCTGATACCGCATCTGAGTAATCCACCCAATTCAAAGCAAAACAGAGAAAATCATCATCGCATATCCTATCTTTGCCTTTGAGGACATGCGCATGGTTATTGATCCAACATTTACCTTCAACGATATATGCTTTTATTTTTTGAGGATCGAGAAAGGGCGCTCCATCTTCCCCCAGTATGACATATTTTCCATCCTGTCTATATTTATCGATCCAACCAATCTGACCAGTTGCGCCGAAGTAAGGATAAAGTCCTTCTCTTTTATTACGTTCTGTTTGGCTGACAGGCTCCCTGAGATAATCATGGATATCAACCAGTTCAGTTAATGGAACCATCAAGAAACTACTCATACTGCAAACAACCTCCCTTTAGCGTTCAGCATCACATCTGCCGGCTTCCCAATCGCTTTGAGCGCAACCAAGCCCCCAACCATTTTGATTTCCGGTACTTCCCACAATGTAGGCGTTTCTAACGCCTCAGTGCCGCCTATTTCGAACTGACGACCTATGCCACGCAGTACGATAGATGCTTTGGGATTAACAGTGTCGAACCATGTCTGATTTGCCGTGAGATAGGCTTGATTCCGCGCCGGGCGATTGAGGGCGTGGGCATGGTAGCCGTGATGGGCGAATATGTCGTACATATCGAAATCCGGCATGTTTTCCAATTCACGCAGAAGCTCCGGGCAGAAGTTATCTCCCAACAGAAAATCAATCAACTGTTTGCGTTTCTGCGTTTCAATCCAGAGCTGACGAAATTCATCCAGATTATTGGCTTCCCGTAGCACATGCTGTAAAATTTCACGGCGGTATTCATCCACCGGAACGGGCACATCCCGTCCGCCCCGATGGCAGAGAATATACCGGCCCTGTGGCGTGATCGAAACAAATTGATCCTTGATTTCAGCGATTGTCGGACCTTTATTCTCTCCTCCGCCATCTCCTTCGATATCATCTGCGACCGGCTTATAGGTTTTGGGACTGAGCGGTTTACTGATAAAGTCTGTGCCAAATAGATCCGTCACACCGGTGTAATCGTAGAGCCAGAATTTGAATTTTTCAGTTTCTTCGTGAATCCGGGTACCGCGCCCCAGCATCTGATAAAACTTGATGGGGGATCGCAAATATCGAAAAAATACCACCGCATTGACACGTTCAATATCCACACCGGCCTCCAGCAGGTCAACCGTGCAGGCGATGAAGGCTCGTTCACCGGAACCGCGCATGGGTTCGATCATGTCCGAACCGTTGTTATTGCCGCCCATGCACTTGAAGGCATAATGGTCCTTGGTTGTTTGTCCCTGCTCGTGGCACCACTGTGCGTAAAGGTTGTTGAGGTTCATGGCGACTCGGTCTGCATGCAGTTCCCGCGTACAAAAAATGATTACTTTCTGTTCCGGTCCGCCGTTCTGGCACAGCAGCCCGAACAGATCATCGCACATGGCTTTGATTCGGTCGGGCAGCACCAGTTCATCGTCAAAAATCTTGGCGGTGTATTCATATTTTGTGAGGTCTTCGGAAGTTACCGGTTGGCCGGTTTTGGCGTTGATGGGTTTGGCCGCCAGCACTTCCGCGCTGGTGAATGTTTTCCCGTCGATGGAAGGCTTGCGTTTGACGATTTCACAGGCGGCGAGATATCCGTCTTCCTGCGCCTGAATCAGGGTGTACTCATACACCGGTTCACCGAAGTACTTACGATTGTTGGCGGTGATTTCGGCATCTTCGGCGGTTTTATTTCTGGATTTACTCAACTGGCGCGGAGTGGCGGTCAGGCCGATATGAATGGCGTTGGGGTTGCGTTTGAGGACTTCCGACCATTTGCCCCAGGCGGAGCGGTGGCACTCGTCAATAATGATGACGCTGAAGGCATCCCTCGGATAATGTTCGGTAAGGAAGCTGGCAGTCTCTTCGGCTTCGTCATCCAGCCCCAAGGTATGATAGGTGGCGATATGAATGCGGGCGTTTCTGGCCGCGTTTTTCCCATTTTTGGTTTCGACGATGCGGACATTGTCTCTAAAGATGGCTTTTAACTTGTCGTATGCCTGTTCGCGCAGTTCATCACGGTCGCACAAAAACAAAGCGGGCTTGGGCAGGCGTTCGGCTTGATGCAAACGCCAGAGAAGGTTGGCGGCGATTACGGTTTTTCCAGCACCAGTAGCCAAGCTGAGCAGCAAGCGGACCGGCTCGCCATTTTGTTCGCAATGAATAATTTTTTCAAAGGCCGCGCGGATGGCCGCATCCTGATAATAACGGAATTGCGGGTAGGCCGGGCTGTCCGCCATAAACAGCATAGCAGCTTCGGGCATGTTGACATCTATGCCGGTATCTCTGGCATAGCGCGCGACAAGCTCCTGATGATCAGGAAAATCCGGAAAGGGAAATGGTCCTTCCTGGAGGCCGGAGAACTTGTTGAATTCGCCATAACGATGGCCATTGGTTGCAAAGACATACTTGACGTCAAAACGTTGGCAATCCGAATATCCTTTGGCTTGCTGCATGCCTTTAAGCGGGTCCTCGGATTCCTTTTTGGCCTCCAGTACCGCAACGGGCAGAGATCTGGGCATATCGCCCACCTGTACACAAAGCAGATAATCGGTGCGGCCATGTCCTTTGCGCCTTCTGCCTTTGGGGCCTGTCGGCTCGACTGGGGCTGGGGTTTCCAACCTCAACCGTTGATAGTCGTTGTATCCTTTGTTTTGCAGGACTGGATCTATCAGGAAGTAACGGGTTTCAGCTTCGTTGTGGCTCATAACTGTTTTCCCCCCGCACCAGCGTTGATATCTATTGGCTGGGATTCACAAAAAGCGTCGAACTGCCTGTACACCAGCATTGAAAGTGATGTTTTGGCATTCTCCCAGTGGTTCAGGGTGGTAAAGCTTACTCCCGGCTCATGGACCAATTCCTCGTGGGAGAGGCCAAGTTGACTGCGAACATCCTTCACCAGTTCGGGAAAATTCTCCTGTTTATTGATCATCGCACCATCCATTGTTTCAGCAGTTCGGAAAATGTTTCCTGTTTTTTTGATCATTGCGACGTTTCTTAATGTTGTCTGAACAATGCACACCCGTTCAAATTCAAAGATAAAGTATAACATCTGCCAAGGCATGTGCAAGCGTAAAGTCAAATGTCATTGAGAAACGATTGAACCCATATCGTTTCTTGCGTATGTTTCGCAAAAAGATTAATAACCGTGCAAGACTTTTATTTCAAAATTGACCAGAATATAGATAATGTTATAGAATCAATCTGATACTGTGTCTTACCGTGAAAATACTACCTGGAGAATAGCTGGAAATACGACGTTTTTTTGCAGCTTTCACCCCATAATTTTGCAGATAAAAAAACCCGGATCACACCCAATACGGGAATTTTGATCCATCACCATTCAGAATACATAAAGGAGAACAATTATGAAAAAAATCAGCATGATCCTCTTCACAATGCTCATCTTTTTTGGGTTCGTAGCCACATCTCCGGCTGCGGAAAAACTCATGCTCTACACCTCCATGAAGGAAAGCCTTATCGGAAAAATACGGGATGTCTTTGTCAAGAAGAATCCGGACATCGCCTTCGATTACTATTCGGCTGGCGCTGGCAAGCTGATGGCCAAGATCGCCGCCGAGCGACAGTCTGGCAAGCTCACCGTTGACATACTGTGGCACAGCGAAGTGCCCGACTTCTACAAACTAAAACAGGAAGGCATGCTGGAGAAGTATGTCTCTCCCGAATCCGAGAACGTCAGAAGTCCTGTAAAGGACCCCGAAGGATATTTCACGCCAGCCAGACTGGGGACACTGGCAATCGCCTACAACAAGAAAAAGATCGCCAGTCCTCCTAAAAACTGGAACGATCTCCTTGACGCACGTTTCACGAACGGCTTTGGCATCGCCAACCCAGCCCTATCGGGCACTTCCTTTGTGAGCGTGGCCATGATCGTCAACACCTTCGGTTGGGAGTATTTTGAGAAAATGGCCAAGAACGGGGCCATCATGGGTCAGGGTTCGGGTCAGGTCGTCGATGATACAGCTTCCGGTGATCTCCTGGCAACGCTTGCGCCCGATTATATCGCCATTGATAAGATCGAAAAAGGCGCCAACCTGGGGATCGTATTCCCAGAGGAGATGCTCGTCATCCCAAGCCCCATCGGCATCATGAAAGGAACGCCCAACCTCAAGGCAGCGGAGAGATTCATAGATTTTCTGCTCTCCAAGGAGGGCCAAACCCTGATTGCAGCCGAGGGAACGCTTCCCATCCGCGATGACGTAGCGATACCTCCGGAAATCCTGGCGATGGGGATGGTGACTACGGGCCAGGCGGTGCAGCGCGCCATGAAACTTGATTACATCAAAACAATGGATGAAAAAGAGGCGATCATCAAAAAATTCTCGGCCATCATCCGGGCCGCCAAGTGATCGACCTGGCGCCACGGCCCGCAATTTATCGAGATATCGCATATACTGCGAACGGGCATAATCTGCACTTTCCATAAACTCCCTCTCCCAGCGGGGGAGGGTTGGGGTGGGGGTCCAAAAGTGCAGATTATGACCGATGACAGTTTAGCATAAACAACTGGAGCAAATCTTATGGCTCAAATCAGGCTTGAGGGTGTCAGCAAGGTATATGGCGGACACCTGGTGATCGACAATCTGTCGATCACCATCCCTGACGGCGAATGTTTCACTTTCCTGGGTCCCTCCGGATGCGGAAAAACCGTTGTTCTGAGGCTCATCGCCGGCTTCGAGGAGGTTAGCGGGGGGGAGATATTTATCGGTGAGCGCCTCGTATCAAGCAAACCCAAGAATATCCACCTGCCGCCGGAACAGCGCCGGATCGGCGTCGTGTTCCAGGATTATGCAGTCTGGCCTCACAAATCTGTGTTCCAGAACGTGATCTACCCTCTGATCATGCAGCAGATCCCCGACACCGAGGCGAATGAACGCACCCGAGAGGCGATCCGGCAAGTCAACATGGACGGTCTGGAACACCGAATGCCCTTTCAATTGTCCGGCGGACAACAGCAGCGGGTCGCCCTGGCCAGGGCGCTGGTTTCCCGTCCGAATGTCATGCTTCTGGATGAGCCCCTATCCAATCTGGATGCCAACCTCCGAGAGGAGATGCGTTTTGAAATCACGGAGCTGCGCAAAAAAACCGGAGTAACCATTCTTTACGTCACCCACGACCAGGAAGTAGCCCTGGCCATCTCTGAGCGTATCGCCGTGATGGACCCGAAAGGATATATTCGCCAGATCGGAACACCGGATGAGATATACGAAAAGCCGGCGGATGGTTTTGTTTTCCGCTTCATGGGCATATCCAACTTTCTGCCGCTAAGTTTTCGTGACGGCAAGATGTGCATCGGAAACAGCGATTCGGTGCTTGACCGCGAAATCCCCCCGGAAAAGATCGACGGTGTCCGTACAGGCAAAACCGTTGCAGGATGCCGTCCTTACGATGTTGTTTTGACCAGGGACAAGACATCCGCTATTGGCGTCCTCAAACGGATCATCTATCTGGGGCCGATACTTGATTACCGGGTGGCTGTGGGAAGTCTGGAACTAAGGGTCCAGCAGGACATCGAGGACGCCCTGTCCGAGGGACTCCACCTGCAGGAAGGGGACACGGTCGGTCTCAGGTTTCTGGATCTCCTATGGTTCGAAAACCGCGATTCAGAACAAGAGGTGACATAATGTTGAAGCGATTTTTCGGCAAGATCGGCATCGCGGAGGTTCTGCTCTTTATCTCGGTTCTGATCCTGATAGTCGTTGTGGCCGTTCCGGTGCTGCTCATCCTTTGGACTGCGCTCTTTGTGGACGGCAGCCTGAACACGAAGGACATCATCCATATCCTCAGCCAGCCTGGAACCTACGAGGCCCTTAAGAATTCGCTTGTAATCGCCGGAGGAGTCACGGTTCTCAGCACGATCATCGGGGTATTCTTTGCCTGGCTGGTTTCGCGAACAGATCTGCCCTTCAAGGAGACCATGAAGGTGCTTTTCCTGGTGCCCTTCATGCTACCCTCCTTTATCGGCGCGCTTGCCTGGAAGATGCTGCTCTCCCCGCGTTCCGGCTACATCAACAAGTTTCTTGTGGATATCTTCAGTCTTGACGCATCGCCCTTCAATATCTACGGGCTTGGCGGCATCATTGCCGTGGAGACCATGTACCTGTTTCCATTTGTCTTTATCCAGGTGGCCGGCGCACTCGAACGGATGGACCCGACTCTTGAGGAATCGGCGCGGATCTCCGGCGCGGGTCTGCTGACGATCACCCGCCGGATCACCCTCCCCCTGATGCTTCCGGGAATAGCCGCCGGCGCCCTGCTGGTGGCGCTTTATTCGCTGGCGCATTTCGGGGTTCCGGCAATACTGGGAACGGAATCCGGCATCTACAACATCCCCACCAAAATCTACGAGCAGATATACCAGAGTGGCGGAAGTTTTGTGGCCATCCGGACAGGCACTATCCTCTCATCGATACTGATCGTCGCCGCCGGTTTGATCCTGTATGCACAAAACTTGGTACTCAGGGCGGGACGCTTTCAGGTGATTGCCGGCAAGAGCATGCGGCCCACACTGCTGAAGCTGCGGGGCCTGAAAATTCCGATTTTGATCTTCAGCCTTTTGTATATCTTTATCACGGTCATACTGCCTACGGCGACGATCTTTCTGGTGGGGACGCTCAAGACCTACGGCATTGCGTTCACCTGGGAGAACATGAGCCTGCAGAACCTCAAGTACATCCTTTTTGATTGGCGGATGACACGGGATGCAATCTGGAACAGCTTCTATCTTTCGCTGGCCGCGGCCATGATCACCATGGTTGTGGGCGTTCTAATCTCCTACACGATCGTTAAGATGAAGGTTCGAGGCAAGTTCATTCTGGAATTTTTGGGCGTTCTGCCCTTTTCCGTGCCAGGCACCGTTATCGCGCTGGGCGTGATTCTGACCTGGAGCGGAAAATTCGGGATCAACCTCTACAACACTGCCTGGATCATCTTTGTGGCCTACATCGCCCGCTACATGGCTTTCTCGCTAAAGTCCAACTCGGCGGCGCTTGAGCAAGTGGACGATTCTCTGGAAGAGGCCGCCCGGGCATGCGGAGCCACACACTGGCAGTCCCTGCGGGATATCGTAATCCCCCTGATCAAACCGGGGATGGTTGCAGCTTTTTTTCTGATCTTTTTGCCCGCCCTGCGCGAACTGACAACCTCGGTGCTCCTCTATGGACCTACAACACGGACCATCGGTGTTGCTATCTACGCTTTGAACGAGGACGGCGAAACCGTTTATGCTGCAACGCTGGCATCGGTGGCCCTGGTCATCATCATTGTAGGACAACTCGTGATCAAGCGCATCACCCGAACAACCGTACAGGGGGTTTAGACATGGCTCACGTCAGGCTTTGGAATATCACGAAAAAGTACGGCGATGTGACGGCCGTCAATCGCTTAAACATCGAGATTGAGCAGGGCGAATGCTTCTCCATGCTGGGTCCGTCCGGCTGCGGGAAAACCACGACGCTGCGTATGGTGGCCGGATTCGAAGACATTGATGAGGGGGAGATTAGCGTTGGCCAAAAGGTCTTTTCCTCAAGCGCCAAAAAGTTCTACCTGCCGCCCGAGAAGCGGGATTTCGGGATGGTCTTTCAAGCATTCGCCGTCTGGCCGCACATGAACGTCTTTAACAACGTGGCATTTCCCTTGCAGATCCGGAAGATGCCAAAAAGTGAAGTATTGGAACGAACCCAACGAGCCATCAAGTACACGGGGCTTGGCGGCTGCGAGAACACCTTTCCCAACGAACTTTCGGGCGGCCAGAAGCAGCGGATCGCCCTGGCCAGGGCGATCGCCATCAATCCAACGGTCATGCTGCTCGACGAGCCCCTGTCGAATCTGGACCCCAAGCTGCGTGAGGAAATGCGTTTTGAAATCAAGGACCTTCAGCGAAAATTTGGGTTCACGATCATTTATGTGACCCATGATCAGACCGAAGCAATGGCGCTGTCTCACCGCATTCTCGTGATGGATCACGGGGTCGTCCAGCAAATCGACACACCGATCAATATCTACAAGAACCCCGCAAACAAGTTTGTTTTCAGTTTTATCGGTCTGTCCAATTTTCTGCCCGTGGAAATCCACGATGGTGCAATTTACATCGAGGGAGCAGCCGAATCAGGCCCAATTACCCGGCTAATTCCTCCGGAAATCCGGGAGAAAAAGATGACGCTGGCGATCCGTCCCGCAGAGATCGATTTCGTCACTGATGGCGGTGTCTGCGGCATGGTACGCAAAATGACCTATCTTGGAGATGTCATAGATTACCGCGTCATGCTCGGCAGCGTGGAAGTTCGTGTTCAGAAAAGCCGGCGCAAAGGAATTTACAGGGAAGGGGAAGCCTGCATGCTCAAGTTCAACCGATTTCTCTGGTATGGCCGGGAATCGTAAGAAAGAATTGAAACAGGGAAAGAGAGTGGCGAGCTATCACACAGCAACAGTAACAGGCCGCGCGCCGATTAGCCTGATCGTTGTGATTTGGATATTATCCCAAGATATTTTTTAATGTGTTTTGCTAACGCATTATCAATTTCCTGATGCCTCGGTACGGGTTGCTTCTGTGATGTTTTGGGGTTCAGATATATGTCATGGTTTGCCCCATGCCTGTAAAAACAACACCCTGCTTCAATCAATTGTCGAATCAACTCACTGCGTTTCATAGCGCAACTTCTTTAATCTGATAATTATCCGGAACGTCATCCATTACCATCAAATGATAGGCATCCTTCAGGTTCTCCTCCAATTCCTGGATCGTTTCGCCTTGTGACATAATCTCGGGATGTTCCAATAATTTCCCCAACCAGAATTTTTCGCCTTTCCAATAAATCATCTTGGTTCGATGGTGTTGCATGTCGGTCGTTCTCCCTTTCAAAGGATTTTCATTTTATTTCGAAAAGTTCTTGAGTTGGCTTACCAAGCTGCCAACTCTGGTATTTTGTCAGATGGTTTTTCAATACGATGAAATAAAGTAACATATTCTATCATCACCGGTCGAAAATTCCAACGGCTTCTTTATCGTCGTCTGATTTCCATCGGATATCTATCTCTTCAAACAGGGGACCCGAGCAAGGGAAGCCTGCTCCGCCTATTACTTAAAAAATCACTTGCAATGATAACGGTTTTTGATTATTTTATAAAAATGACCAAGTGGTCACTTATCAAATGAAAATTGTGCTTGCTTACGCATATTTTTATAACTTATTAATATCATAATAAAACATAATATTTAACATACATCGTGCGGACATCCAATATGAAGGATCGCTTCAGTGAAATCCGGGACAAGGTACTCTCGCAGCAACGCCTGGAGTTTGAGGACGGCCTGTTTCTCTTTGAGAGCAACGATATTGCAAGAATTGGCCAACTGGCGGATATCGTAAGAAAACGACTGAATGGGAATAGTGCTTATTATGTGTACAATCAGCACATCAACTATACGAATGTCTGCATTAGCCACTGTCAATTCTGCGCCTACGCCAAAAACAAGGACGACGCTGGCGCCTATACCTGGACCGTGTCGGATATTCGGGAACGCATTCTTTCACGGATCGAAGAACCCATAACAGAGCTGCATATCGTCGGGGGACTTAATCCTGATCTGCCGTTGCAGTACTACACAGAATTGCTTGAAGCGGCCCAGGAAGTCAGACCCGAAGCAACCCTAAAGGCGTTTACGGCGGTCGAACTGGATTTTATCGCCAAAAATGCAGCTCTTTCTGTTGAAGATGTTATCGGCAGGCTGAAAACATCGGGTCTTGCCATGCTCCCCGGCGGCGGGGCCGAAGTCATGAGCAGCCGTATTCACGAAAGCCTGTTCCCACGCAAGATCAACGGGAAAAGATGGCTGGAGATTATGGAAAAGGCTCACGGTTCAGGGCTTATGACCAATGCTACTCTGCTATATGGGCACATCGAAACTCATGCGGAGCGACTCTCTCACCTGATTGCGTTAAGAGACTTACAGGATAGAACTTCTGGGTTTTGCGCGTTTATTCCCCTGGCTTTTCATTCAGCCAATACCAGCCTTTCCCATCTTCCCGCCACAACCGCTTTTGATGACTTGAAGACCATCGCCATAAGCAGGCTGATGCTGGACAACTTTCCCCACATCAAGGCATACTGGGTGATGATTGGAGAAAAACTGGCGCAACTGGCGCTTTCATTCGGCGCCGATGATCTGGACGGAACCATCATAGAAGAAAGAATATCCCATGAGGCAGGAGCGACTTCTCCCAAAGGACTAACCCGGGACCGGTTAAAATATCTCATCACTTCCGCCGGCTATGATCCGGTGGAAAGAGACGCTTTTTATCGGCCGATTGCTCAGAGAATTCGAAAATGACCGAATTGACCCCTATCCGGGATAAAATTCTGAATCATCGGCGCATTGACTCAAATGAAGCGCTGCTGCTGCTGGAAAGGGCGGATCTTCTTGACCTGGCCTTTCTGGCTCATGAAGTCAGAAAATGGCTGCATCCAGAACCAATGGTCACATTTGTGGTGGATAGAAACATCAATTACACCAATGGATGTACCTGCGGATGTAAATTCTGCGCCTATTATCGCCCGCCGGAACACCCCGATGCTTATATCATCTCAAAAGAGGCGCTCTGCCATAAAATCCGGGAAACCCTTGACCTGGGGGGAACCCAGATACTACTTCAGGGCGGACTCAATCCACTCCTAAGCCTGGATTACTATCAGGATATATTGAGCTTTATCAAATCAAAATTTGATATCCACATACACGGATTTTCCCCGCCGGAAATCGCCTTTATCGCCCATAACTGCGGATTTACCATTGAAGAGACATTACGATCCCTGATAAAGGCCGGGCTGGATACCATTCCTGGCGGAGGTGCCGAAATTCTGGCGGATGATATCCGGCGGCAAATATCCCCGAACAAATGCACTGCTAATACCTGGTTGAACGTCATGAAGCAGGCGCATCAAATGGGTGTCAAAACCACAGCCACCATGATGTTTGGTCATATAGAAACCCATGAACACATTATCATGCACCTGATGAAGATTCGTGATTTGCAGGACCTGACCCAAGGGTTTACCGCGTTCATTCCGTGGACATTTCAGCCAGGCAATACGAAAATCCCTGTACTTGCCGCAACATCTGTCCACTATCTCAGAGTGCTGGCAGTCTCCAGGCTGGTGCTGGATAATGTCCCAAATATTCAGGCATCCTGGGTCACTCAGGGGGAAAAAATCGCCCAGATTTCCCTGGCTTTTGGCGCCAATGATCTTGGAAGTACGATGATTGAAGAAAATGTGGTGGCGGCGGCAGGCGTGGATTTCAGACTATCCCTTGCAGATATGGTCAGAATGATCGCAGGCGCAGGATGCCGGGCGGTCCAGCGGGATTGTTTTTACAATTCGCTTAAAGAACACCGGATGCCGGAAATATGATGCCAGATGACGGAGGACAGAGGGCGGATTACAGGAAACAGCAGACGACAAAGGACAGAGATTTCTCCCCGTCATCTGGCATCCGTCATCCGTCATCCGTCATTCACAGAGCCGGTTGGGTGATCATTGATCCGTGGACGATTTACCCCAATGGGTATGTGCGGGTTGAAGATGGAATCATTCGGGAGATCGGACAAGGAACCCATGCTGGAGGCGATGAGGTCAGGGATTATGGAGGCGGCGTTATTTTTCCGGCAATGGTCAACGCCCATACCCATCTTGAGCTTTGCGCGCTCAAGGGGCGCATCGCAACCCATAAGGGATTTGGTTTCTGGGTGAAAGATCTGATTGAAAAACGGGCGATTATGGACCACAAAGCCATGCTGGAAGCCTCAGAAGTCGGAATTAGGGAAATCCTTGCATCCGGATGCGGCGCAGTGGCGGAGATATCAAGTTTGGGGCTGACCCTGGAGCCTCTCCAAAAGTCGGGTCTGGCAGGGGTCTGGTTCAGGGAATGCCTGGGAGATCGCATTTGTAGGGGCGAATCTTGTATTCGCCCTTTCGTGGAAATACCGCATGATCAAACATCAAACACGGAAAGCCGGGAAAGTGAACCCGGAGACCTGCGGATATCCATGGCAGGCCATGCCCCACACACCACATCGCCGGAATTCCTGATGGAAATAAAAAGCTGGACACGCAGACAGAACACGCCATTTTCCATTCACATAGCTGAATCAGACGAGGAAATAGCGTTTTTGACAACAGCGGAAGGTCCATGGAAGGACTTTTTGCTGTCTCGGGGAATTGATACGAAATCATGGGGACTTCCCGTGCAAAGCCCGGTCAGGCATCTACAATCCATAGGTATTCTTGATAACCGGACGATTCTGGTACATCTGCTTCATGCGGATCAGACAGACTTGAATATTATTTATAAATCCGGAGCGCATGTCTGCCTCTGCCCAAGAAGCAACACCGCGCTTCATCGCAGGCTTCCGGATCTCGATAGAATGCTAAAGATGGGAGTCAATCTTTGTTTGGGAACAGACAGTCTGGCCAGCGTGAGCAGTCTTAGCATGTTCGATGAAATGGCATTCGTCTCCAAAAGCTTTCCAATGACGGCACCGGAGAGGATTTTTCAGATGGCGACCCTTGGCGGAGCTTCTGCACTCGGACTGGACAACCGAATGGGAACGCTGGTTCCTGGCAAACAGGCCAGGCTATCATATATTGATATTCAGGCATCAAAGGCATTTCAGGTCGTTGAGGCTCTGGTCAATTTTAACGACCAGATGAAACATTCTGCTGAAACATTCTGCTGAAACATTCTGCACCATAAATTCTCAGCCAAACCCAAGGACGCTTTTGCAATGAACACTCAAACATTTCAGCACCGCGTAGCCCTTGGCCGCATTGATTATATGAATGTAGCGCCAATCTATTACGGACTCGACAACGGGCTTGCCACGCAAGCTATCAGCCAAGGGATACAAATGATCAGCGGCCCTCCGAACACCTTGAATCTTATGATGATTGACGGTCGTCTTGATATCAGTCCTGTCTCATCGGCGGCTTATGCCAGAAACGCCCGTGAGTGGCTGATCCTCCCAGATATGGCCATTGCCTGCCACAAGCGGGTACTCAGCGTCCTTCTCGTGAGCCGTTACGGCATGGAGGCATTGACTGGCAAACGCATTCTGATTACTGATGAATCCTCCAGCGCCAGGGACCTGTGCAAACTGATCTTCAGCATTAAAGGCATCAAGCCGGAGTTTGTCGTGGGCAAAGTCAAGAGCCCGTTGCAGTTGCCTGAAGATATTGATGCAGCGCTGGTTATCGGTGATTCGGCCCTGTCACAGCAATGGGGGCAGGTTTTTCCGTATATAAATGATTTGGGAACCCTGTGGTGGAATATGACTGGTCTTCCCTTCGTGTTCGCCATCTGGGCTGTCCGGAAAGAGTTTGCCAGAAAATATCCGGAAAGGGTGGAAGCCGTCTTGGCCCTGCTGAAAACATCCAGCAGACTCGGCAATGAAAACATGGAACAAATTATCGAAAAGGCCCACACCAAACTGGGAATTGACGTTTCGACTGCTCGGCTATACTACAAATCTCTGGTATATCAATTATCAGATCGTGAAAAAGAAGGCCTTGAGCTGTTCTATAAAGGCCTGCATCAGGAAGGGGTTACTGATCATGCGATGCCCCTTTTCTTTTTTAGAAACGGTATCAAAAAAACGATACGATGACAAAAGCACACTAAGTTTGATCTGATAAACCGCTTGCACCTTCAATTTTTCTTATATATACTTTCAAGCAAGATTCATCTCTATAGAAACAGGATATGATGAATCTGCTTATGAATCGTTTCAGAATAGAAAGGGAGGCTCTCATGAAAAGAAAAAAGCTTATGAGCTTATGTTTGTGCTTTGCCGTGCTGTTTTTTTCGGTTGACGCGTTTGCCGCTTCTGCGATACCCGCCTTACCAACTCTTGACATAAAAGCCAATGAACAGGATGGCCCGATTTCTGTCACAGCAGGCACGCCTGTTTCCATAAAGGCAAGCCTTGCGCCAGGAAATGAAAATGGAAAACTCGCTGACTGGTGGCTTGCTTACAGCTCGCCTGCCGGCTGGCATTCGCTCAATTCTAAGGGGTGGACTCCAGGAATCAATTTGTTGGCTCAATATCCGTTGTTCAGCATATCCCCTGTGGAAATTTATTCCGCTCCTCTATCTGTTGGAGACTATGCATTCTACTTCCTCGTGGATATGAATACCAATGGCATTGTAGATTCACCGTTTTATTACGATTTTGTTCAGATACATGTAGCATCAGATCCACGGGTTTTGGCGCGGGTCGAGGTGCCGGGAATGCTTCAGGACCTGAAGCTGCCGGTGTATGCAGGGTTGGTGGATGGTTCCGGAGTTTACTACGCCCTGGTCATTGCAACCCGGACTCAGTTGAACGCCGCCGGAGTCATCTATCGGGTGATTGACGACTGTCCCCCTGATACGGACTATCTGCTCGCATCGTCGGGAAACCCTGATGACTACGGGGAAGCGGCAAGGGAGGCCAATTTACTCTACAATGACGGCCGATGGATCATAGTGAGGGATATCGGCGAAGTGGACGAAATACTCGCTGACATTGGCTTTGATCTGAAACTGATGAGCGATGAGCCGATCATCCTGGCTTCAACAGGTGCAGATGCGGTACAAAAGGAGGCAGCGATTGCCAAGCTTCCGAGCGTCAGCGAAATGATCGGCAAAGTAAAGCAGGAGACAGTCAATACATATATATCGCAATTGAGTGGAGAATCTCAGGCGACAATCGGAAGCGAACCTTACACCATCATAAACCGCCATACCGACTCGGGGATTCCGATTCAAAAAGCCACGCAATACATCAATGAGCGTCTGAAGGGGATGAAGGGGATGACTGTCTCGACCCATGACTGGACGAGAAATCCGCATAAAGGAAGCAATATCATAGGAGAGTTGAAGGGGAATGGAAAACCTGGCGATATCGTCATCATGATCGCACATCTGGATAGCATCAACAAGCTTGATGAATCTTACGAAGGGGGAAAAGCCGCTCCAGGCGCAGACGATGACGCCAGCGGCTGTGCGGCGCTCTTGACCGCCGCCGAAATCATGAGCAATTACTCGTTTCAAAGTACCATCAGGTTCATCTTCACCACCGGAGAGGAGCAGGGAACCCTCGGCAGCCAGGTCTATGTGAATGATGTCAAGGGGCAGAACATTGTTGCAGTCTTAAACCTTGATATGATCGCGTACAGCACCAGCGGACTGATGCCCCCGACGCAGAACATCAAAACACGGCATGACAAGGATCTGGGCAGTCTGAAAGATATGGTCATGGCCAATCTTTACAAGGATGTTGTAACTCTGTACGGGCTGAACAGCAGCCTGAATGTTGTAATCAAGCAGGACAGCGATGTAAATGGCGACCAATCATCCTTCTGGGATAAAAATATCCCTGCCGTCTGGGTTATCGAGGATGACTACGGCAACTATAACAAGGATAATATGCATACTGTAAACGACAGGCTGAATACGCTGAATATGCCCTACTGCACCGCCCAGGTGAAGGCTACGCTTGCCACGGCAGCCCACTTGGCTGGCTTAGAATAGAGCATCTGCTCCATATTTCCAACCATAACATTTTTTAACTATACTGCGAACTGGCATAATTTTACGTTTTTGATCCCCCACCCCAACCCTCCCCCGCTGGGAGAGGGAGTTTATGAAAAGCGCAGATTATGCCAGTTCGCAGTATAACATGAGGAGCCCTCTATTGTGAATGTAAAAATTAGTAATTAGTTAATTATTACCCTCATTAAAGCGGATGATACCAAATATTATGAATTGTGGATAATTCATAATTCATAATTTTTCAGGTGTATCTCTCCGTTTTCCAGCACCCCATAAGTAAAGTGCTGTATCCAGTCTCCTATATTGCAGTAGATTTTGTCGTCCCAGGAATGAATTTCCGGATAATGGGTGTGGCCAAAAATAACGATATCCGATCCTGCTTTCAGCATATTTTGGGCTACCTGACGGTACGCATTTCGCTCACTTTCCCGCGATCTGAAGCTGATTTGATCTCTGCTTGTCCGTGAAAACCTTTCTGCTATAGGGATGCCCCAATTGGGATGAAGCATCTTATAAATTCTTTGACACAAGCGATTTCGCAAGATTTTTTTCAGAACCCGATATCCGCGGTCTGAAGGCATCAGCCCATCTCCATGACAGACGTGAACTTGTTTGCCTTGAAGCCGTATATGATGGCATCCGGTTGGATGAACGAAAATACCGATAGTTTCTGACAAAAATTCTCCTATTGCAAAATCATGATTTCCCGCCAGATAATGAATTTCGACACCCTGTTTTTTCAGCCGTCTGAGTTCATACAACACATGAAAATAATCTGGACGAATGGCATGCGTGTATTCGATCCAGAAATCAAAAAAATCCCCCACTATGAATAGATACCGGACATTGTGGGTAATGCTTTCCAGAAAGGCAATCACTCTGGCCTCCCTTTTTTCGGCATCAGGGGTTTTCGCGCCCAAGTGAGCATCGGAAATAAAATAGGCTGTATCTTGAGTCATGGTCTCCGTCCCGCTTTCCTGCAACTACAGTTTGATAGCCATCAGGTTGGCGACATCATCCGCCGACGTTTCAGGAAAAGTATTGGTATTAAGATCAGCAATGTGGATTTGAACCACACCGCACCGTTTGTCTAAAGGCGATAATCCGACTTGTATATGCCTTTTCCATATCAGGGTCAACCGACAATGACATCCCCACCAAAAAACCAATCATATACATTAAGCATCGCCTCCAAAACAGAAAAAATTTCAGTTGACGTTAGAGAGAGCTGTTGATAATTGAGAAGCCGGCGTGATTGACAGTTATATTAACCCTCTTACCGTAAAAATACTTTTAAACCACGAAAGACACGAAACAAATAAGGGCGACCGGCCGTTCGCCCCTACCGTCTTCGCGTGAGAAACAATTCATGACCTTCCATACACCCGAAATAAAGATATGCGGTCTTACACGAGTTGATGAAGCCGTAGCCTGCGTCGAGGCCGGGGCTGATGCCATTGGATTGGTGTTTTATCCGCCAAGCCCCCGACATCTCACCCCCCAACAGGCCAGAGAAATCAGCCTGGCGCTGCCGGATCAAACCGCCCGCGTAGGTGTGTTTGTCAACTGCCCGGTTTCAGACATTCAGAAACGGATCGACGACTGCAGACTGACATCCATTCAACTGCACGGGCAGGAATCCCCGAGCGTGGTAAAAGAGCTTTGCGGCAGAGGCGTTCGGGTCATCAAAGCCCTGTTTATCCACAGGCCCCCATTGATATCCGAAGCTTCACACTATCCTGAAACGGCGTTTCTGGTGGAATGCGGAAAAGGCCAGCTTCCCGGCGGCAACGCCATGACCTGGAACTGGAGTGAAGTGAAATTATTTGGTCAGTCTTACCCCTTGATTCTGGCCGGAGGCCTGAGCCCTGACACCATCGCCCGTGCGGTTTTCGAGGCAGGCCCCGATGCTGTTGATATCAGCTCTGGAGTTGAATTCTCACCTGGACGCAAGGATATTCAGAAGGTCAGCACGTTGATTCGAGCGATTTCCCTCTGCATTCTTAAAAGGCAGCCCAGAAGAATCTGGCGCCATGCAGGGTAACAATAACCGTCGCCATGGCCCATGATTTCCAGCGCAAAGGCTTGTGTGACGATAGACTGACTGTTTTTATCTTGCTTTCGGGTTTTTGTACATCGTATAGAGGGGAATACATTTCCGCCGAAAAAACTTTTTAATACGGAGCGCTCCCATGGATAATATTTATGATTTGAGCAAAATCACTCGCTCACTGAAAACCGATGAGAAGGTGATCGCCTTTACGGGATTTTCCATTGATCGTAATAATCAATTCAACAAGGAAGGCGTGCTTAAAATATCCTCTTATTCCAGGCCGGACTGGAGTGGTTATTTGACCCTGACATTTATCATGGACACCGAAGCAGACCCGCTAATTCAGGATGATCTCACCCACCATTTTTCCAGCATCAATGACAACACCCTGCGTCCGAATTTCAAGGAATCATTCGAAACCATCTTTCGATGCCCAATAGCTGCGCTGTCCGAGTCACCGGCATGGTATTTTGAAGAGATCAATATCTATTTTAAAGCATTAAAGGGCAGAGAGCGCCGAATTATTGAACAGCATCTCATCCCTGCGTTGGAAAAGATGCTGCCGTTTCATTTTGATCCAGTGGAATGGTGGGATCAGCAATCCCGTAAATCCGAAGCTGTACAGTCACCTACCAGCAAAAATATAGTTGAGGCTGGATCGCTGAAATCGGCATTGATGAAATGGTTCCGATCGTTTTAACAGGGTTTCGGAATAAGTAGAACCTGGGCAACTCAAAAGATAAGACTGGCCTGTCCATCCATGTAAATGAAAAAACACCAGTATCTGGGAGATTTTTTCATCTGAGTCACCTAAAGGTGAATCTGAATACCCTTGTCCGTGATATGGATGCTGCCAGCTTTATACAGTCCGCCGATAGCCTTTTTAAACTCTTTCTTGCTCATTGAAAATATATGGCGAATCTCATCGGGCGCGCTCTTGTCATGACATGGGATAAAGCCTCCCTTTTTTTTCAGGGTCTCCAGAATTCTGGCACCAGAACCGGTAATGGACTGGTATCCTGGACTTTTCATGGTAAGGTCAATTTTTCCGTCTTCCCTGATTCTGCTGATGTATCCGGTTGTTTTTTCCCCGATTGAGACTGATGTAAAGACTTCGCTTCTGTAGAGCAGTCCGGAATACCGGTTATTGACAACAGCCATGATACCGATTTTTGTGATGCCGTAGATCAGAAGATCGACTTTTTCCCCTTCGGACAGATCCTTTGGATTTTTGTCGCAGTTATGGGTAATCCGGTTTGTGCCGTAAACCCGGCCGGTCATTTCATCCAGACACACCTTGACGACATAGCTTTTCCCGGCCTTCATCCGGTCCTGCTGCTGGCTTGACGGAACCAGAATATCCTTTTCAAGGCCCCAGTCCATGAATGCCCCGAACAAAGCGACATCCTTTACCAGAAGATACGCAAATTCTCCCACCACGGCTTTGGGTTCAAGAGTTGTTGCAACCGGCCGATCCTCGGAATCAGTATAGACAAAAACTCTCAGGATATCGCCCGGACGGGTATTCGCGGGCACATATTTCAAGGGAAGCAGAACTTCGTCCGGTTTTTGGTTCAGGTAGAGCCCGAAATCAACCGCCCTTTCAACCACCAGCTCATTATAACTGCCAATTTTCAACATATCGAACAACCTTTCAACATCGCATCATTAAGGTGATTTTGGCGCCTGCTTCTTGTTCTCTGTACTTACACCAGGAAAGCAATTTTAAAACACCCGCCCTTACAAGTCAAGGTCGGCAGTGT
>CAIMCT010000182.1 GCA_903839535.1 uncultured Desulfobacteraceae bacterium | reverse complement strand
TCTTCAAATACGACCTCGATTAGCCATCTAAGGGAATATGCTTCCACAATATCCAAGGTTCGCCAACTTAAATCGGTGGCCACAATATATCGGTAATCCTCTTCACCTTCGTATTTCAAGGCGATTACGAAACGTTTTTTATCGTGGGCGCAAACATGCAGCCGGGCGCTTCCGACAGTGACCGTCGTTTCTTCGCCTCCATGTAACCGTACTTTCTGCTCGACACCTGGATGGGATGCAAAGTATTTTTTGACTTGTATTCTTTTGTTGCCGAACAGGATGTTTTGACTCTCTTTGATTTGGCTTATCACCTGGACTCCGCCGAATATTTTAGAGGCCTTGTCCATGAACGATTTCGTTCCGTAAAGAGCATCAGCGACAATACATTGTACCTTGATTTGAGGGTGATTCACTTTGAATTCCCTCAGCAGATTCAATGCGATCTCCGGAATCTGAGGGTAGTTATCATCTCTATCTGGCATGACCGGCCGATTCTTTTTGGCCACACCTTGTTTTCTCAGTTTTTCATCCTGTTTTTTCCATTCCTTCAATTTCGGATCCGGCATGTAAAACTGAAAACCGAACGGTATGGTGATGTTTTTAGCTATCAAAACAATAAACACGAGCTTTTGTCCCATCACATAGCCGCCGCTTGCCTTGTCCTTGATTTTGTGAAGTTTGTATATCTTCTTGGCCGATTTGGACCTTTTCTTGTCTGTCTCATCGATGGCCAGACAGCCGCCGGTTATGCCGAAGCGGTTGATTATGACGGTGGTGCTGATGACCAACAATTTTTCCCACGGAATATTCGAGCGTCTGAACATCCAGGAAATAGCGGCCATCGAGCGTTTGCCCAGACAGGCTCTTTCATATTTGGCCCAGCATACTGTACGCGTTAAATAAATTGCTATAATGCAGAAGGAAAGCCAAGTTTTCTGAATTCTCGTCAGCTTCAGATTTTGGTCGTATTTCTTTATGGCTCGATCGATCTCTTCAATGAAGCTCTCAACAAACGGCAAAGGCTCGGATATGAACATGGGCTCTCCGAAAAAAATATGTTCGATGTGTCTTGCAACTGTTCAAAACGGTTCGAACGTAATTTACATGAGATTAAAACCCATGACCATAAAAATTTCAGATTTTTTTGTAATTCATGGTGACATTCGGTCCGTTGAAGTCTATAGTTCGTATTGGCGGTCGGCCAGCTTGTATTACTGTGAAGTGTCTCGTAGGAACGAGACACAGAGTTTTATCTGTTGACTCGGCCGCCACCCTTATTTTTATCCGATAAAAAAACTTGATAATCGAGTTATAAGGTGTATTTTATAATGTTAGCTACCAAGTATCCACACCCTGTGCTTTGTAGGTAGCAATCACCTTTGTTGCGAAAAAGGGCATATTGATCGTCGTGCTGGAAAGATTGTTGTTTGCGACATGGTCGCTCTGTTCCACCCATTTGTCAAACACATAGCCTGATGGTGCGGCATTGGCAACGATATTGATCACGGTTCCAGGCAGATAAGCGCCTCCGCCAGTTCCGCCGGTCACTGTCAGGGTCTAGGTTGTTGATCCTTGGGATTTATAGGTTGCGGTAACCGCAATATCCGAGAACGGCATCTGGATAACGGTGTTTGGCATATTGATGTTGGCGACATGGGCGGTCTGTCCCACCCATTGGTCGAACACATAGCCTGATGGAGCCGCAATCGCCGCGATATTGACTACGGAACCGGGCGGATAAGTTCCACCGCCTGTCCCAGTAGTGACGGTCAGTGTATACGTTGCTGCACCTTGTACTCTGTAGGTGGCGATTACCGTCACCGAAGAAAATGGTATATGAATGGTCGTATTCGGCAGATTGATGTTGGCGATATTAGCGGTCTGTCCCACCCATTTGTCAAACACCTGATTTGCCGGAGCTGCATTTGCTGCTATACTGACTACGGTGCCAGGCGAATAAGTTCCCCCGCCTGTCCCATT
>CAIMCT010000181.1 GCA_903839535.1 uncultured Desulfobacteraceae bacterium | reverse complement strand
CACAGCCGTTCAGAAACTCACCAACAAGGTCAGTGTGCTGCTGGGGCTGAAAGACAGCATTCAGGTGAAGCTCTACAAATCTTCCTCACTGGATGCGATTGCTCCCTATATGGGAATTAAAACCTTGCCCATGCTTAACTCGGAAGTAGAGTCCCTGGTGAAAAAACTGAATAGCCAGCTCTATGGCAAGCTGTCATATACCTTCCTGGATCCTTCCCTTGATCCGAAAATCGAGTCAGATATCGCGGCGCACCAGCTCATGACCCTCAAATGGCCTGCGCTCTCAAACGGCAAAATTCCGGCAGGCCAGGGCGCTATTGGCATAGTGGTGCAATACGGCTCAAAAACCGTTACCATCCCACTGTTGCAAGTCATTCAGATTCCCATTCTTGGAGCCCAGTACCAACTTGCGGATATGAAGGCTATCGAAGAGGCCATGAATCAACAGGTTGAAACCCTCATAGGCATCAATGAAACCATCGGGTATCTCGCTGATCATGGCACGCCCAATCTCTATGGTTCTCCGATGAGCCGTGGCCAGCAGGGAGCTCCGGAAGACGTGGAAACTTTTCGCAGCCTGGTTTCCAAAACCTATTCGTTCAAGGATATTCAGCTAAAGGATCAAGCGAATTTAGACGGTTTTAACTGTCTGGTGATCGCTGGCCCCACAAAACCCTTCAACGATTATGATCTCTTCCAGATAGACCAATATTTGATGAAGGGGAAAAACCTGGCCATTTTTCTGGATTCTTTTAAAGAAGGTGCCGCTCAGCAAAGCATGTTCAACGCCCAGGGGCCTCAGCAAGTTCCTTTGAACACCGGCCTGGAAAAGCTTCTGGAGCATTACGGCGTAAGCATCAAACCGGTGATGGTGATGGACGAGAACAGTTTCAAGCAGCAGATTCCCCCGCAGTACGGCGGCGGAGAGCGCAATATCTATTTTGCACCTTTGATCAAAGATGAGCAGATCAACAAGGATTATCCGTTCATGAAACCGATCAAGGGTCTTGTCGCCTATAAAATGTCTCCCTTGCTGGTGAATAGCGATAAGCTAAGTCAATCCGGAGTAAAGGCCAATCTGCTGTTTTCATCCTCCCCGAAATCCTGGGAAATGAAAGCGCCGCTGAACCTTAATCCAATGTTCATGCAGCCGCCGGCGGCAACCGAGAGCCTATCCGCCAAACCCTTGGCCTATATTCTGGAAGGTGAATTCCCCAGTTATTTTACGGGAAAACCTGTCCCGGAAAAACCGCAACCGGAAAAATCCCCTACAGAACCGAATGAATCAGAAGATATGGAAAATCCGGAGAAAAAACCGGTCACGGATGCTTCAGCTCCATCTTTAGACCCTGGCGTTTCCGCCGATCTTTCAAAAATCGAAGGGGGTGGGAAGGTGATCTCCAAAGGAAGTCCTGGAAGAATTTTTCTAATGGCATCCTCTGAAATGCTGAAAGACAACATCCTGGATGAAGCCGGCAGAAGTCCAAACGCCGTATTTATCCTGAATGTTCTGGATTATCTCAACAACCATCAGGACATTGCGACAATGCGCAGCAAGGAACAGCGCTTTAATCCGCTGGTAAATATTTCGCCGATGGCGAAAACCGGCATCAAGTCCCTGAACATCGCCGGGCTTCCTGTCATGGTTGTCCTTGCAGGTCTGGCAGTATGGCTTCGCCGTAAATCCCGCAGACGGCAAATTCAATTGTTGTTTCAAAAACAGGAAGGTTGATGATGAAAATTAAAAAAGAATATTTATTTATTGCCCTTGCCATTGTTTTGCTGGTCGGCTACCTGTCCGTCCGAGAAACCGACAGGACAGAATATCAGCTTCCTGCCATTGCCAAAGTTGCAGCTTCCGACATTACCCGAATCGAGATTGTGCGTCTTGAAGGAACGGTTGTTCTGGAGAAAAAAGATACAGCATGGCGGATTCAGCCCCAGGACTATCTGGCCGATTCCGCCAAGGTGAACGCCATGCTGGACAATCTGGAAAAGCTGTCCCTGACTGCGCTGGTATCTGAATCCAAGTCCTGGTCCAGGTACGATCTGGAGTCCGATAAATCCATCCGCGTCAAAGCCTGGGCGGGAGATGGACTCAAGCGCGACATTCAGATCGGAAAACCTGCTCCCACGTTTCAGCATACATTTGTACGGGTTGGCGATGAACCAGAAGTTTATCACGCTCAGCAGAACCTGAAAACCGCCTTTGACCAGACCACGGACAAGCTGCGCGACAAAACAGTTCTGGCGTTTAACCTGGAAGAGGTGAAGGAAATCGCCATTACCAGGGAAGGCAAACAGACGGTGATATGCAAAAGTGAGATAGAACCTCCGCCTCCGCCTGCGGGTTCTGCTCCTGCAGATGGAACTCCGCCTGCAGATGAGACTTCGCCGCCTGCTGATGGGGCTCCGCCTGCCAGTGCAACAGCAGTTAAGCCGGTGGAAACCCGGTGGATTACAGATCAGGGAAAGTCCGCCAATCTGTCCAAAATGAACCGGCTGCTTTCCACTCTATCCCATCTATCCTGCGAATCATACCAGGATGGGAAGAGCATCAGCGATCTTTCAAATCCAATTGGCGACATTTTAATCAAGGGAAAGAAAGACTACACCCTGACCCTCTACGCCAAAACCGAAAAGGATGCTACCGTTTATTTGGCTTCATCTTCGGAAACCAGTTCTGTGTTTACTCTGTCGGACCGTCAGGCTGAACCGCTTACTGCAGATACAGAGGCCCTGTTCAGCAATTCTGAAAACCCGTAGAGGAAAAACTAAGCGACGCAGGCGAAGTTTGCGTATATACTTGAGACCGGATAAATTTAGCCGACGCTCTTGTGTCGGCTAAAGAGGACAAGTTCATGATAACTCTAATAGAAGCAAAGAACTACCGTTGCCTACATTATGTTTGTGAGCGCCTTGAACCCTTCCATGTTCTGGTTGGTCCGGCAAAACTACTTTTTTTGATGTGGTATCTTTTCTCGGAGACTTTGTTTCAAAAGGACCGCCGGTTGCAATCAGTACAAGAACCAGAAATTTCCAGGACCTGCTTTGGTGGAGAACCGGCGATGGGTTTGAACTGGCCATCGCATAGGTCTACAAGTTTTGGCATCTTGAGTTCGGATATGTCTAACCATTTGAAAACAGGAGATAATTTTAATTTATTCTGATTTTTAAATAAAAGTCTCAAATTCAGTAGGTTACGGTAAAATGCCAACACTTGTGGACCTATGCGCACAGGAAGAGTTGCAATATCAGATCATATAGGTTATTGGAGATAAATTTTGAAGATGCGGCTGGTTGCATTGGTAGCGCCATGAGCGCTACCGGTGTACCCATGAAGATGATCTCCAGCTTTTGGGGTGAGAGCCTCTGAACGCTTATGTGACGCTTTGTTCTCGGATAAGATGGTATAATCGCTTTTTTTTGGGGGGGGGTATAAAATGAAATTTTTCTCTTCCTTGTCTCTTCGGAAAAAAATGATGTTCCTGATTCTTACCGCTGCCTTGCCTGCACTGGTTATAACCTTGTTTTCAGGTCTTCGACACCGGGAACATGAAATCTTCTTGTCAAAGCAGGACATCATGCATCTGGTGCAAAGTCTGGCGGCGCAACATGAGCAGATTGCGGACAGCACAAGGCTGATACTCCAGACATTGGCGCAACTGCCTGAAGTTCAAAAAAACGATGTTGAGACCTGCAACAGGATATTCAGGGATATACACGAAAAGAACCCGATCTATTCCATCATAGCGGCAGCAACACCAGACGGCGACATGTTCGCCGCATCTGCGCCTATCACTCCCGGCAGCGTCAACTTTGCAGAGCGAAAACATATCAGAGATGTCATCAGAACGCGGGATTTCTCTGCCGGAGAATACATTGTCGGAAAAGTGAGCATGGCTCCGGCAATCAGTTTTACATTTCCTGTGCTGGATAAGAACGGGGAACTCATTGCCATTGCTATCGGCAGTCTTAAACTGGATAAATTCAAAGAGTTCATGACACAGCTTAAACTGCCGGAAGGTTACATGATGAGTATCGTGGATCATAAAAATATATTGCTATACCGTTTTCCTGAAAACGAAAGAACTCCTATCGGGATGCCTATCCCGTTAGAAACCGCACAAAGAGTACCCGACTACAGCAGAGAAGGTTTTGTGGAAGGAATCGGAAGAGACGGCGTGTCCCGTATCTATGCCTACAACCTGATGAGCAATGCCGTCAAGTTCACGGCGGCGGGTGACATTCAGCTTGAAGCCAGGGTCCAGCGACGGACCGCTGCGGATGTAGATTTGGAGATTTCGGTGCAGGATACAGGCATCGGCATGACGGAAGATGAGTTGTCGCGATTGTTCACCGCGTTTGCCCAGGCCGACGCTTCCACGACCCGTCGCTTCGGTGGAAGCGGCCTGGGGCTTGCAATCAGCCGACAGTTGGTCGAACTCATGGGGGGGACGATCCGGGCGGAAAGTACGCCCGACAAGGGGAGCCTATTTACGGTCGTTATTTCTTTCTTGATCGCCTCAGATGTCGCGCTGCTGGCGGCGTGTTCGCAGATGCCGCAGGAACATTTCACCGACGTTCGGGCGCTGGTGGCAGAGGATCACGCGATCAACCGGGAGATTATCGTCGAGCTTTTACGACAGGCTGGAATTGAGGCGGATATCGCCATAAACGGCCGGGAGGCCGTGGAGAGGGTCCGAGCGCAAGACTATGATGTCCTGTTCATGGACATTCAGATGCCGGAGATGGACGGTTTTACGGCCACACGGGAGATTCGCAATATGGGCAGGGAAGGCGTTGACCGTTTGCCCATTCTCGCTCTGTCCAGCTATGCCGTCGTTGGCGATCGTGAAAAAAGTATAGCTGCCGGGATGAACGATCATCTTAGCAAACCGATCGATTCCGGAGCGTTGAGCGCTGCGCTGCGGCGATGGCTTCCTCCGGAAAAATGCGTGGCAGTGACTGTTGATGAGCCCGACCTGTTTACAAAACCGGACTTCATGTCCATCCCGTCGCTGCATGGTCTGGACGTGGAAGGGGGACTTAACCGGATGGGCGGCAAGATGGAACTCTACCTGAAGCTTCTGCGCGATTTTGTCGCCGGATATGGGGAAACACCAGAGCTGCTGCTGGATGAACTGCGGGCGGACCGGCGAAAGGATGCGATCCATCGGGTCCACGCCATCCGGGGGGTTGCCGGCAGTCTCGGCGGAAAGGAGCTGGAAGCCGCCGCCGCAGAGTTGGAAAAGGCATGCCAGGCGGCGGAAAATATGGACAATTGCATCCCTTTTGCGGTAGGAGAACCCCTGCGTGTGTTTATCGACAACCACAAGGCGCTTATTACCGCCATCGGTGTTGTCCTTGTCAGACAGCCGGTCGTGGCAGCCAAACCAGAAAGTCCGCCGGGGACTGATGCGGAGCTGCGTCCTTTGCTGAAGCAACTGAAGATAGCCCTGACGAGTAAAGAACCCCTGCCCTGCAAGAAAATTCTGGAGGTGTTGCTGAAAAGACGGTGGTCCGAAGACCATGAGAGCGGCTTGGCGGAAGTGAACCGCCTGGTTCAGCAATACCGACTTGCAGAAGCACTCGCCTTTCTCAATAATGAATTCGATGATGTCATGGAAAAAACAGAGGAAAGAGACGATGATTGAGGCAATAATCAATATCTCGATTGATACCATGACAGAGATAAAATCAACCCTGCTGGTGGATGAAGAAGTGACCAATATCGACAGACTCATTGAGGTTCTGGGCGAAGACTACGCCGTGCATGTCGCCACCGGCGGCACCTGCACCCTGGACGGCGTGAAAGAAGTCCTGCCAGATATGATTCCTCCTTGATGTGATGATGCCGGGTATGAACGACTTCGAGGTCTGTCACCGTCTGATGGATGATCCGGCCGCACGGGATATCCCGATCATCTTTCTCACCGTAAAGAAGGGTGCGGATGGCAGGTATTGCTGAAAACCTTATTACACAGTTCTTAATGTTGTAAGACAATAGCCAAATTTGTGTTGAAGATGTAATAAATTGTAATTTAATTGAGGACTTGTCCAATGAATACTTGCTCCATCCGTGTGGCCTTTGGTTTGATGATTCTGATACTGATAGGGCCTGTCATCTCAGCAGCCTCTGCGGAGGAGAATATCTTAACACTGGACCAGCTTGTTGAAACAGCCATTCGCAAAAATCCTGGAATCGCCATAAGTCAGCAGGAAGTCGAAGCCTCTCGCGCAAGGCTTACCCAGACGAAATCCGCTTACCTTCCTCAGGTATCGGCCATAACCGGCTATACCCGTTTGAACCAATGGAACACCGATGTATTTACCGGAAAAGACTTTCGCGGTCAGTACGAGGACTATCAAGCTGGTCTTTCCGTGTCTCAGTATCTCTATGATTTCGGACAGACCAGCGGCAGAGTGGATCAGAGTCGGTACAGCCTTTCGGCAAGTGAAAAAGGAGTGGCCAAAACCGTTGCAGATACGGTTCGGGATATTAAAAAGGCCTATTTTGAAGTCCTGAAAATACAAAACTTAGTCAAAGTCAACAAGGAATCGATTCGAATTCAGGAAGAGCATCTCAGTCAGGCCAAAGCTTTTTATCAGGCTGGTATTAGGCCCAAAATTGATGTAACCAAGAGCGAAACTGAATATGCCAACAGCCGCTTAACCCTGATCCGCGCCGAATACGCGTTTCAATCATCCAGGTTTGATCTTGAAAACATTTTGGGCGGACCTCCGGTAGAGGGCATATATACGCTTGCCGATGTTCCAACCCTTATAACAGCCGAAGCAATGGACGTTGAAACACTGGTTCGGCAAGCCAGCGACCGCAGACCGGAAATTGCCGGGCTTAAAGATCAGATCAAGGCTGCTCAGGCCCTGCTTAAATCCGCACAGGCCGCCTACTGGCCTTCGATTACCGCAAATGCGGGAGGCGGATGGGAAAACAATGAGTACCCCCTTCAGGAGTTCTGGCAGATGGGAGTGAATCTCTCATGGCCTATTTTTACAGGTTTCAGAACCCAGGGGAAAATCACGGAATCCCGCGCTGAAATCGATAAACTGAAAGCCAGGTTGAGGCAGTCCGAGCTTCAGATATTCAATGAGGTTTCAGTTGCTTATCTTGGGCTGAATACCACCATTGAAGCTATTGGAACCTCGGAGTTCGCTGTCAAACAGGCTCAGGAAAACATGGATCTGGCTGATGGCAGATACCGGAACGGGGTTGGAAACGCCATAGAATATAGTGATGCGGAACTGGCCTTGACGCAGGCCAGGAGCAACCTGGTTCAGGCTTCCTACCAGTACCATCAGCAATTAGTTGAGCTGGATCATGCCGTCGGACGCTAATAAAAGAAGCAAAGTTGGGAAAGACAAGATCATGATGAATTCCCACATGAAGCTTACCCGAAGCTTACCCGAAGCTTACCCGAAGCTTACCCGAAGCTTACCCGAAGCTTATAGGATAAGTTTGTCCAAAGATTGAAGGGATATCCCAGAACAATGAAGACAACAAACCGTTTGATTAACGAAAAGAGTCCCTATCTTCTGCAGCATGCATATAATCCGGTGGACTGGTATCCCTGGGGTGATGCAGCCTTTTCCCGCGCCAAGTCGGAAGACAAGCCTGTTTTTCTGTCCGTGGGCTACGCAACCTGCCACTGGTGCCATGTGATGGAAAAAGAATCTTTTGAAAATCCGGAGGCGGCCAGAGCGCTAAATGAAGCTTTTGTCTGCATCAAGGTGGACAGGGAAGAGCGCCCCGATATCGATGCGGTTTATATGGCGGCCTGCCATTTAATTACCGGCCGCGGGGGATGGCCACTGACAGCGCTGCTGACACCGGATAAACAGCCGTTTTTTGCCGCCACCTATATTCCACTACGCAGCCGGTTCGGTCAGCTCGGCGTGCTGGATATTTGCGCTCGGATCACTGCCATTTGGACAGAAAATCTTTTGTCACAAAGACAGAAAATTATGGATGCGGTATCGGAGATCGGGGAGCGCCTTTCAAGGTCTTTTGAATACAAGTCATCTCTGTATCTGGATACATCTCCGCTATATGCCGCAGATGCCGAAATAACCCGACGGTTCGATTCTCAGTTCGGGGGCTTTGAACCCGCTCCAAAATTTCCTTCTCCGCACAGGCTGCTGTTTTTGCTGCAGCAGTATGAGCTGAATCGTAACGCAGAGACCCTGGCAATGGTTGAAACAACGCTTTCGAGCATGAGGGCTGGGGGCTTATGGGATCATGTAGGCTTTGGATTTCACCGGTATTCGACGGACAAGCAGTGGCTTCTGCCGCATTTTGAAAAAATGCTCTATGACCAGGCGTTGCTGGCGCTTGCTTTTCTGGAAACCTATCGAATCAGCCATAAAACTTTTTATGCACAAACGGCCGAGGAAATTTTTACTTATGTGCTTAGGGATATGACATCGGAAGCCGGGGCTTTTTTCACGGCGGAAGATGCGGACAGCGAGGGTGAGGAGGGCAGATTTTATGTTTGGACCCGCGAAGAAATACATCGCCTTCTGAAGCCTTTTCCCGACCATTGGGAAACACTTCTGAAAGTCAGTGCTAATGGCAACTTCCACGATGAGGCGACTGGCCGGAAATCCGGTGTAAATATTCTCCACACTGGCAAGCCCCTTTACGAATGGGCGCGTCGCATGCATGTTCCGGAAGCGGACTTGCTGAATGAATGGGAGGATGTACGCAGCCTGCTTTTTGCGGTCCGTACCAAGCGAATTCATCCCCTGAAAGACGATAAAGTCCTGACGGACTGGAATGGGCTGATGATAGCAGCTCTGGCAACCGGCGCACGGATATTGAAGCATCCCGGTTATGCTCAGGCTGCGACCAGTGCTGCTGATTTTATCCTGCAAAACCTGTGCGATGCCAATGGCCGGTTGTTTCATCGCTATCGGGAAGGGAATGCAGGGGTGTTGGCTTATTCAGATGATTATGCATGGATGATTTTCGGACTTCTGTCATTGCATCAGATGGATGGGGATACCCGATGGCTGAAGGAGGCCATTCGTTTTCAGAGCATTTTGGATTCGGATTACAGAGACCGGAAGCAAGGCGGATATTTTATGAGCCTTGACCGAAATGACCTGCCTGTTCGTCCCAAAGAACTTTATGACGGTGCCATGCCGTCCGCCAATTCTGTTTCGCTGGTCAATCTTACTTGCCTGCATGCTCTTACAGCGGATAAGCAGTGGAGGGACGAGGCGATCTTTATAGCCAAATCTTTTTTCGACACCGTGAAAAGCCAGCCGTCCGCACATACTTTTTTCCTGACTGGACTTTCGGCAGTTCTCTGCGGGGAGGATTTATGCTGAATACACGAGATACCACACCAACGGGTCCGTATTAAGCGTCAGACCCCTCCCCCCCCAGCCCAGCGGGAGGATGGAAGGGGAGTGAACGGTTACTACCGTCGCTCTCATGGACTGTGAAGGTGGAAGCTTTCCCAACCCAGCATAACATATTGCGATGAAAGAGATGAATTGTCTTTCCATGCTATAATAGGAGAGCTTTTGGCCGGCAGATACGATTTGCATCACCTTATCCAACACCGGAATCGGAATAGATCAAACACTGATCGATAAAATATTCGATTCCTACTTCACCACCAAAGAACTGAGAAAAGGAGAACTCAAGATGGCTAATCGTATTGTACACACATCAAAGATGGCTTGGGTATTGGACCCGAAAGAACCGATGGACGGCCTGGTCGCCGACGGCGGCACTATTGTGGCCCGCGTCTCGCCTGGATGCTGGGGAGCGATGATTACCCCTGACTATGCAAGCGGGCATGAAGTTACTCACCCCATTGCCGTCGAAGGGGCCGAAATCGGCGACAGTGTTTGTCTTAAGATTAAAAAAATCAACATCTTGTCCCTTGCTACGACCTCCGGGACTGATAGTTTTATCGACGGAAATTTCGTTGGTGACCCCTTTGTCGCCAAGCAGTGTCCTGGTTGCGGCCTGATCAATCCCAAGACTTATCTTGAAGGTATCGGTGAAGATGCCATTAAATGTTCGGCCTGTAAAACTTCTGTTAAGCCCTTTCATCTGGAAAATGGCTATACGATGTTATTTAATGCCGAAAGAACCATTGGAGTTACAGTCCCGCCGCAGATATCAGAGGAGATCGCCTGCCAGTCTCAGCAATTCAGCGCCATTCCCACCGGATCATGCCAGTATTCCTCTAACCTTCTGGCGAAAGGTGATTTGTGGGGCATCCTTGCCCGTGTTCGTCCTATGGTAGGTAATATCGGGTCCTGCCCGTCGGTGGCAATGCCGTCATCTCACAATGCCGGTGATTTTGGCTCTTTCCTGATCAATGCTCCTCATCAATACGCCCTTACCCCAGAACAGCTTTTGCAGCGCACTGATGGCCACATGGATATTAATGAGGTCGGCGAAGGTGCTATGGTTATTGTCCCGGTAAAGGTCGCTAAGGCGGGAATATATGTTGGCGATGTTCACGCTATGATGGGTGACGGCGAAGTGGCCGGCCACACAACAGACGTTTCCGCAGAAGTCATTATCGAAGTTAGCGTTATTAAAGGCCTTACCATTGACGGTCCCATCGTTTTGCCATGCTGCGAGAATCTGCCTTTGCTGGCCCGTCCTTATACGGATGCGGAAAAGAATGAGGCGGCTCGGTTTTGCCAGAATTACGGCTTCCCGATCGAAACAGATGTGTATCCGGTGCAGGTGGTGGGTTCCGGTACGGATCTGAATACAGCTACAGCCAATGGATTAACAAGAATGGCCGCGCTTACAGGGTTTTCCATTGCGGAAGTCAGGAACCGCGCTACAATTACAGGAGATATTCAAATCGGGAGATTACCGGGGGTCGTACAAGTAACCATGTTGACACCGGCAAGTATTCTTGAAAAGCTGAATCTTCTCCATCTCTATAAAATGCAATATCAATAAGTTAAACATAATTCCATGACGCAGAAATACAAATAAATTAACATGGATATACAGGATAAACATGATAACAGCAAAAAAACTGAATTGAGTCAATTCTTGTTTTTATCCTGTCTATCCTGTTCATCCATGTGAATTTTTTTTGTTTATACTTGAGACTGGATAAATTTATGAGATTCTTATTCTAATTTTCACAAATTCATGCGGTCTGCAGTATATAATTAATTTTTCTAAAGTTGTTGCAATTCATGCAGATTTTACTCCCACCCGTTGTCTGAACAAAAGCAGCAAGCTGGCCGGTTTTGCTATTGTGTACAAAAGGATGACATGTATGACTCACTTGACTGAAAAACCTACATACGAAGAATTACTAAAGCGGGTTCTGGAATTAGAAAAAACTGAACATGAACGTAAGCTGGCATCTGAAGCACTTTACCGCAGCAAAATGATGTTGGCTCGGACAGAGCACATTGCATCTATTGGCAGTTGGGAATGGGAGATCGCTACAGATACGGTGACTTGGTCGGATGAGTTGTTCCGCATTTTTCAGCTTGCCCCCAACAAAAAAGTGCCCGGTTGGGTTGAACATTCGGCTTTGTATCATCCTGAAGACATGGAAAGTTTACGTCATGCTGTCGAAACAGCAACAGCCAATGGAACGCCGTATGAACTGAAACTTCGCGCTTTACGGAAAGGCGGTGAAATCCGTGTGTGCCTGGCGCGCGGATTTGCGGAAACAGGACCAGATGGACGGGCCATACGATTATTTGGTTCGTTACAGGACATAACCGATCGCAAGCAGGCCGAAGATGCTTTAGAGGAGAGCGAGAAACGTATACAGAAAAAGCTCAGCAATCTGCTTTCTTCTGAGAGTGATATTGGTGAGTTTGAACTTTCAGACATCATTAATACTGATGCCATCCAGACAATGATGGATGATTTCTACAAATTCACACGCATTCCTGTGTCGATTATTGATCTGGAGGGAAAGGTGCTTGTTGGAACCGGTTGGCAGGACATCTGCACAAAATTCCACCGCGTGCATCCCGATACTCTCAAAAACTGCCTGGAATGCGATACCATTCTAACAAAGAATGTTCCTCCAGGGACATTCAAGTCCTATCTATGCAAGAACAACCTTTGGGATAATGTTACACCCTTGGTGGTAGGTGAAAGGCATATGGGAAATCTTTTCACAGGCCAGTTTTTCTACGAAGGCGAAAAACCTGATGATGAAATCTTCCGTTTACAAGCCGCACGCTATGGCTTTGACGAACAGGAATATATGGCTGCCGTCAGACGTGTGCCAACCTGGAATAGAGAAACCATTCATACAGCGTTGGTCTTTTATACAAAGTTTGCGAATATGATTTCCTCGCTCAGCCACGCCAATATCGTATTGGCGAAATCGCTGGAAGATCGCAAACGCGCAGGTAAGGCGCTGAAGGAGAGCGAGAGGCATTATCGTGAGCTGGTCGAAAGCACGCCAGGCATTGTCTATTCGTTCTCCAGCAAACGCGGAGGTGTATATTACTCTTCATATGTAACTGATATTCTTGGTTATTCTCCAGAACAGTTGTATGCGCAGCCAATGCTTTGGCACAATTCGATTCATCCGGACGACCTTTTTTACGTTGATCAATCCATTCTCGAGTCAACGACAGGCAAACCGTTTTGCATTGAATATCGCATCCAGGACGTACGCGGGAAATGGCGCTGGTTCGAAGATCGTTCAACTGGACACCATACCGATGGTACTGATGTCATTATGGATGGACTCGTTCTGGACATCACCGAACGCAAGAAAGCCGAGGAGGAGAAAGCCAAACTTGAAGGCCAGTTACGGCGGGCGCAGAAGATGGAGTCCATTGGATCTCTTGCCGGAGGTATTGCCCATGACCTTAACAATATACTATTTCCGATCAGCGGCCTTTCAGAGATGCTGCTTGATGACATTCCACCAGACACCCCTGAGCATAAAAGCATTGAACAAATTCATAAATCGGCAAAACGGGGCAGTGATCTGGTCAAGCAGATTCTATCGTTCAGCCGTCAATCCAATCCCCAGAAACTACCCATCCGGATTCAGCCGATCCTGAAAGAGGCATTGAAACTGGCCCAGGCGACGATACCCAGAAATATTGAAATCACAAGTCATATCGGCACGGATTGTGGCATGATTTCCGCAGATCCTTCACAGATACATCAGATCGCAATGAACCTGATCACCAATGCGTTCCATGCTGTTGAGCAAACTGGCGGTGTGATAGATATTGCACTGAAAGAGGCAGCCATAAGATATTTTGACGAGAAAAATGAATTATCTTTCAATGCGATGCCAGGTGATATTTTTGCAGGCAGATACGCTTGCATCACCGTATCCGACACCGGAACCGGAATAGATAAAACACTGATCGATAAAATATTCGAACCCTACTTCACCACCAAAGAACTGGGAAAAGGTACGGGACTGGGGCTTTCAGTAGTACATGGCATTATCAAAGAACATGGCGGTGATATCCGGGTCTATAGCGAGGTTGGGAAAGGAACAGTCTTTCATGTGTATTTGCCTCTTCTCGAAGATGCCGGGGACAGCAAGACTGCCGCCATCACCAGAAAGTATCCAACGGGCCGCGAAAGCATTCTGCTGGTCGATGATGAAGAAACGATTGTCCTCCTGGAACAGATGATGCTCGAAAGGCTTGGTTATCATGTAACCGCCCGAACGAGTGGCCCTGATGCTTTGGCTGCTTTTAAAGCCAATCCCGGTAATTTTGATCTGGTGATCAGCGACAGGAGTATGCCGCTTATGACAGGGGAACAGCTTGCCATGGAAATGATTTCGATCAAACCAGGGATTCCGGTCATCATTTGTACAGGATTCAGCGATGAAAACGATGTAAAGCGAGCTAAAGCCATGGGAGTAAAAGGGTTTCTCATGAAGCCAATGGCAACAGGTGATCTTGCCGAAATGGTGAGAAATGTACTGGATAAAGTAGCAGACGGCGCATTGGCAAACGAAAAAAAGGAGGCATTCTGAAAACCGAGATTACCATTCTTTGCGATAATTATGTGGGAAGACCTGGCTTTATTGGAGAGCATGGATTCAGCACATTGATTGAAAAAGGGGGCAAGCGGTATCTGTTCGACACCGGCTCCGGCATCGGCCTGTCTTTCAATCTGAAACTGCTCGAGAAATCCCTGAAAGGGGTAAGCTGTATTTTCCTCAGTCACGGCCATTATGACCATACCAGCGGTCTTGGATGGGCGCTTCATGAAACCGGGCCGGTAAATGTGATGGCTCATCCAGATGTTTTTTCCAGACATTATGTCAAAAATCCCCTGCTGTTTGCTGTTGAGCCCAGATATATCGGCAGCCCCGTTCCAAAAGAAGAATTGTTAGCTCTGGGAGCGAAATTTACCTGGGTGGATCAGACCCGGCAGGTGGAAGATGGTGTCTGGTTTGTTACCGGCGTTCCCTGTAAACCGAACCAGAATTGTCAGGACCCACAGCTTCTGCTTCAGAACGGGGAGGGTTTTTTACCGGATCCTATCAACGATGATGCCAGCCTTCTGATTGAAACCTCATCAGATCCGGTGCTGCTGCTGGGATGCGCCCATGCCGGTATCCTCAATATTCTGGATCATCTTCAGGATACTCTGAAGATTCGAAAACTTCGAGCCATTCTTGGCGGAACTCACCTGATGTTTTTTTCATCAGAACGGATTGCCGCGGTCACACAGCGCTTTGAAGACTTTGGCGTGGAGCATGTCGGGGTTTGCCATTGTACCGGCATGAATGCTGTCGTTGCATTGGGGGCGCACTTTAAGGACAGATTCACGGCAGCCGCCGCAGGTAGCGTGTTTTCCTTTGATTGAAAGGATATCCCAAAAGTTAGGTGATTTCCAACAAAGAATACCCCGATATATTTGGATTGTTTAGCCCCAAAGGGGCGTGTTATGTCAGCCCACAACATCGCCCTGGGTTTTGCGTGCAACCACATATTGAGACATGAAGGGGCGATCTAACTGAACACTGGAACAGGTACAACAAACGGTATGTGTGGGATTTAGGCCGCCCCTTCAGGGCTGAAAAATTAATAAATTATACCGCGTCCCAGGGCGATGCATAGGCTGCCATGGATCAGAGGCCATTGGCCTTCATGATGGTATATTCTTTGTTGCAAATCACCTTACGTCACCTGCCACTGGTGCCATCTGATGGAAAAAAGATATTTTGAAAATCCGGAGGTAGCCAAAGCTCTGAATGAAGCTTTTGTCGTATCTTGATAACATGTACTGTCAACGGTCATAATCTTAACTTTTGAACCCCCACCCCCAACCCTCCACCGCTGGGGAAGGAAAGCGCATGTAGAGCCGGCATGATGCCGGCTCTACGACGAAAGATTATGCTCGTTCGCAGTATACTCAAATTTCTTCGGTATGCATATAGCCCCACTTTTCAAAGATGATTCAAACAGAAAAATACGAATTATATCAACTATCCTGCAAGACACGGCTTTCTGGCCGCCGCTGTTTCGTCAAGGCGTCGAACCTTGCAGCGGGTTGGAGCGGAACGGAGAACATCGGGTGTCTCTTTTGCTTCCACAGCTATTTTTTTCAGGGTGTCAATGTACTGATCCAAATCTTCCTTGGACTCGGTTTCGGTTGGCTCCATCATCAGCGCACCATGCACTACCAGGGGGAAATAAATGGTTGGCGGATGATATCCATAGTCCATGAGGCGCTTGGCGATGTCGAGCGTCGTCACGTTATATTCTTGCTGATAACGATCTGAAAATACGCACTCGTGCATGCACGGCCTGTCGTATGCCAGATGAAAAGTATCCTTTAACTGCTCCTTCAGGTAATTGGCATTCAATACCGCTAACTGGCTGGCCTTTTTAAGTCCTTCCGCACCCATGGATAGAATGTAGCTGTAGGCTCTGACTAAAACACCGAAATGACCGTGAAAGGCCAAGAGCTTTCCGATGGATTCTGGAAAATCCTCTGACAAAGCGTACTGACCACTGTCCTTTTGTATGATCCGTGGAACCGGCAGAAACGGCTTCAGATATTTTTTTACGCAGACAGGTCCTGCGCCAGGGCCGCCGCCGCCGTGCGGGGTAGAGAAAGTCTTGTGAAGGTTTAAATGCAGCACATCCACTCCGATCCGTCCCATATCAGCAATGCCCATTACCGCATTCATGTTGGCACCGTCGGCATATACCAGCCCGCCCTTGGCGTGAACGATTTCGCTAATGGTTTTAAGATGATTCTCAAAAAGCCCCAGAGTATTGGGGTTGGTAACCATGATGCCGGCGGTTTCCTCATCCATGACCGCTGCAATGGTCTCCGGAGCAAGAATGCCCTCTGCTCCGGTATGTACTTGGACCGGGATGTAGCCGCAAAGCGCTGCGCTTGCCGGATTGGTGCCATGGGCGGTATCGGGGATGATGATTTTGGAGCGGGAATTTCCTTTCTTTTTAAACCAGGCATGAATCACCAGCATTCCGGCCAGTTCCCCGTGAGCCCCTGCCGCAGGCTGGAGCGAAACTGCATCCATGCCGGTAATTTCAGCCAGAAACCGCTCCAGATCAGCCATCAGCTTAAGCGCACCCTGGCAAAGTGATTCCGGCAGCATGGGATGGCTACCGCTAAAACCTGAAAGCCCTGCCTGCCGTTCATTGGTTTTGGGATTGTATTTCATGGTGCATGATCCCAAAGGGTAGAGACCAGTGTCCACACCAAAATTCCAGGTCGAAAGCCGGGTGTAATGCCGGACCACATCAACCTCGGAAAGATCGGGAAAGTCCGGGCCATCGCCGACAAGCTCCATCGGCAGGGGACTGGAAGGAACATCACTTTCGGGCATGGAAAACCCGCTTCTGCCTTTCCGGCCTTTTTCCCAGAGCAGTTTTTCATTCAAAATCAAACCGCTTGCACCCAAGGGTTCAGTCATGATTTCACCTCCTGAATCAGGGCATCCATATCTTTCCTGGACACTGTCTCGGTTACGCAGAACAGATAATGGTTTGCGAGTTTCGAATAAAATGTTGACAGAGGCAATCCGGCCACGATCTTTTTTTCCAGCAAACTCTGATACCTGGTTTCAAATCCTTTTGGAAATTCCACCACGAACTCATTAAAGAATGGGCTGCTGAACGGAATTCGGAAACCAGCATCCGAAAATTGCCGGCAAAGATAGGCTGCCTTGTCATGATTCAGTTTTGCCAGATTGCAAAATCCGCTTTTTCCTAAAGAGGCCATGTACATGGCGGCTGTCAAGGCGCAGTGGCTGTTGTTGGAGCAGATGTTTGACGTGGCTTTTTCCCGCCGGATGTGTTGCTCTCGCGTGGCAAGGGTCAGCACGAAACCGTTTTTCCCATCTAAATCTTTGGCTTTGCCGACCAGCCGGCCGGGGAGATTTCGGGTATGCTCCGAAGTGCAACCCAGCATTCCCAGCCCTGGCCCTCCAAAAGAAATCGGGATTCCCAGGCTCTGGCCTTCGCCGAAAACAATATCCGCGCCCTGGCTTCCCGGACTTTTCAAGAGTCCGTAAGCCAGTGCTTCGGTAAATCCGGCGACAAACAATGCGCCCATCTCATGCGCCTTTTTACTGGCGGTCTTCAGCTCTTCGATACAGCCGAAAAAATTCGGGGATTGAAGGGCGACAGCGGCGATATCTGTTGTCCCTTCCAGAAGAGATAAATCCGTAAGACCGTTTTCAAGAAATGGTAGATCAAGAATTTCAAATCCAGCAGGCTCCAGATATGTTTGTAATACTCTGCGATAAAACGGGTGAATCAACGATGAAATCGCCACCCGTTTGCGCCGGGTTTTGCGAATGGCCATCAGCAGGCTCTCGCTGAGGGCGGTTGCGCCGTCATAATGGGAAGCTGTGACCACGTCAACACCCATAAGTCTTGCGGCAAGTGTTTGGTATTCGTAAATGGCCTGAAGAGTTCCCTGACTGATTTCCGGCTGATAGGGCGTATAAGCAGTTAGAAATTCGGACCGGCTTTTCAGGGCCGATACGGTTGCCGGAATATAGTGATCATATCGGCCTGCACCAATAAAAATCTTGTAGTCCGGAGAAACAGCCAGGCTGGCCGAGAGCGCATCCATATACCGATTTAGCGCCCATTCGCTGAGAGCATCAGGCAGGTTCATATCCTGAAGCCGCCTGCACTCTTCGGGAATGCTGGAAAAAAGGGATTCCAGACTGTCTGCACCGACAACCATCAGCATAAGCTGAATCTGTTCCGGGGTGTGTGGTAAAAATCTCATGGTGATCATCCTTTCAGCATGTCAAGGTATGCCTCCCGTGTCATGAGGGTTTCCATAAAGGCCGGATCTGATGGTTTGATGTGAATCATCCAGCCTTCCCTGTATGGATCGGCGTTCACCACGTCCGGCATATCGGAAAGCGCCGTATTGATGGCGACAATTTCTCCGGCGATAGGCATGAACAGTTCGGATACAGCCTTTACCGACTCTACCGTACCGAAAACTTCTCCGTTGTCAAACCGGTCTCCAACCGGGGGCAACTCGACATAGACAACATCTCCGAGCTGATCCTGTGCATAATCGCTAATCCCTGAAATAACGATATCGCCTTCCAGCCTGGCCCATTCATGATCTTTGGTATAATAGACATTTTCCGGAAATTTGAGTTCATTGATATCTTTCATAATTAACCTCCTGTTTGTTATTGTGTAACCGTTCACTTCCCCTCCCAACCTCCCCCCGCTGGGGGGAGGGGTCTGAACGCTTACGTTATTGTTGATATGAATTGCGTAAATCATATCCGGTATAATGAAAGCGGATTGTCCGCAAGCTTCTGATTTGCTGCTTTCAGTTTTTCCTCGCCGGAGATGACCGCCACCCCTTTTCGGATACGAAGGGGATCCAGATATTTCTGTGAGACCCGAATCACATCTTCACGAGTCAAGGCCAGGAGACTGCGTTTAAACTGGAGTCTCAATTCATCTGAAAGCGATACAATTTTCCGGTAAAACGCCTTTTTTGCAGCTGACCCCGGCGAATCCGGTTTGTCGATATCCGCGCAAACCTGAAGGATACCCTCTTTGATATCTTCAGCACTGTAATTACCGGATGCCATAAACTCCATTGCACCGGAAAAAGCCTTCAACGTGGCGACAATGTGCGGATCACGATAGGAAGCAAAACTGAACATTCCGTCTTCAGGCGAATAAATGGACATTCCGCCATAAGCCCCGCCTTTTTCGCGAATTTCCCGGTGAAGATAAAGCGATCTGCTCATTTTACTGATCAGCGTCAGGGCAGGTGCATCGGAATGGGACATACGAACTGTTTCAAAGGAAAGAGCCACGAAAGATACAGCGGAAGATGTTGCCCAGCCTTCATAAGGGAGCAATGCATCATGGAGGAACTCGCCTTCCTCGTCCACCTGAGGCAGTCCGGCGGCAGTTGGCTTTCCTTGGGGTAATGCTTGGTAAAGCGTTTCAGGCCAGTGAGAAGCGGCTGAAAGAGCCTGGGTTTCTCCAATCAGCGCCAGCTTAATATTGTCTCTGGAAAACAGCACGTTGCCGATGTTGGACAATTTCGCGGCAATAGCGCTCAATGACTGGTCAGAAAGCTTCTGCGTCAGACTTTGAATGGTTTTAAGTTGATGAATCCCATGCCAAGATTCGTTCAGGCTGCTGGAAGGGGAGAATCGTCTGGTTGAAAGCGAAAGCGCCAACTGGTGGCCGTTATGCACGATCACGGATTCCATTCCGGCCTGATATTCCTGAAGCAGAGTCTTTAACCGGGCCAGATCGGAAAACCGGTGCTGGCTCAATATCTCTTGAATAATTTCAAACATGCGGTCCACGTTTCGCACCAGACATTTGCCATTTAATGTGATCAGGGGAAGAAACGTGCCTGCTTCATCAAACTGTGTACGAACAAGCGTTGAAAAGCCGATGCCGCCGGTATAGCGATCGATCTGACGGGCCAGTTCCGCATAATCCCGAAGTGCCGTGCCGATTTTGGGAAGAGCATAACAAAAAAACGGGACCAGCGGCTGCATGTCCGCTGAGAATTTGCTGACTTCACATACCGCAGAAACATAAACAATTCCCGATGTCGGCTGGTCATAATACAGGGCGGGGGAATCCCTCCGAAACGGCAGTTCGGTAATCACCCGGACATCCCTGGGTATATCTCCAACGGCTAACGTTGGAAGACAGGAAACATCTTCCACTGTTTCCTGGCGGACTTTAAGCGCCTGGGCATAGGACGCCAGTCTTGCCAGATCCGAATCCGAAAGGCTTGCAGCAACAGTTTTCAGTTCAGCGGCAACCCGCTGGTCTTCCTTTTCCTCCATTAGTGAATCCGGCTTAAGAGTAAGCAACACCCGATGCGGATTGTCCAGAAGATAGGTTTGAATGCATTTTTCCAGAAAAGGCTCTTTGGCAATAGCAGCCTTCAGTTTGTCCATGAGGACATCCAGTTCCAGAATTTCTTCGGGATCACCGCCATGAAGCCAAGTTCCGGCAATGGCCATGAAAAGTTTCAGTCCATAGGGACAAGGGGTGTTGGTCACTTCTTTGCGACTAAATTCAATCTGGTGAATGGCGGACTCAATCAGTTCCTTGTCAATCCCGTCTTTGACCAGTTTTCTTAGTGTATCGAAGATAAGGGTTCTAATCCGATCTGCATTCGATGCCTGGATATCCTTTAATCCACAGGAAAAAAGCGCATCCCGATAGTCCGCATCGAATCCGGACCCATCACTCAGGGAAGACCCCATCCCGGAGTCAATCAGTGCTTTCCGAAGGGGTGATGCCGAATTTCCCAAAAGAATTTTCCCGATTACGGTCAGAATCAGGACTTCATATGAGTGGGTGATGTCACAAGTCATCCACGTCACGCAAGCCTGACATTTTTTGGCAGTATTCTGTTTTTTATCCAGTGGATAATAATACATAACATCCCGGGGCATCCGCCATCGTGGCTGAGATGTAACATTCGTATCTGGATCAATCCGCGTAAAACGATTCAATACCTTGTTCTGAATAAATTGCAAATGATCTTTCAGCGGCAGATTGCCATAGGTGTAGAAATACGCATTGCTGGGATGATAATATCGGCTGTGAAAGCGCTTTAACTGATCCCAGGTCAGGGTGGGAATAACCGTGGGATCACCGCCGGAATTGAACCGGTAAGTCGTGTCCGTAAACAAGGCTTTTAGAAGGGATCTGGCCATCACCTGATCCGTAGACGACATGGCCCCTTTCATCTCATTATAGACCACGCCTTTGTACACCAACTTTACAGGATTCTCCGTTTCAATTTCCAGACGATGGCCTTCCTGCATGAAGCTGAGTTCATCCAGATTCGGGAAAAATGCTGCATCCAGATAAACTCCCATCAGATTATAATAATCTTTTGGCGTTTGGGTGGAAAAAGGATACATCGTCCAGTCCGAAGCTGTAAAGGCATTCATGAACGTATTCAGACTGCGTTTGATCATTGAGAAGAATGGATCCCGCACAGGATATTCGCCTGATCCGCAAAGTGCTGTATGCTCCAGGATATGGGCGACACCGGTTGAATCTTGCGGAACGGTCTTAAACGCCACGCCAAAAGTATTTTCTACATCATCATTCCGGATATGGATGTGCCTGGCACCGGTTTTGATGTGTTCAAGCTCATAAAACATGCAGCGCAATTCTTTAAGCATAATGACACGACGAACATCATATCCAAAAATCCTGTCGCCGGCATGAAACAGGTCATTCAGTCCATTGTCTACAATAGACTCTGTAATGCGTATCATATTTTTTCCCTTTGTGTGAAAGTATTCAGCAAGTCAGTAGAGGTCAGAAAGCATAAGATGGATGACAGAAAAAACGGCTGTCCTCTGTCTTCCGCCCTCTGTCTATACTGCCCCTTTTGAATAAAGTTTTCAATTGAAATATTATGCTTGTTTTTCACAGAATGGCATTGCATGAAAAAGGAATAATGAGTTATAAACGACAATCTTTCATGGTCATCACGAATAATCACTACGGTACATGGAAATGCGCAGGTATTTTGGCAATCGCAGTATTTTTTTATTCGTGTTTATTCGTGTTTATTCGTGGCTCAAAAGTATTTACAAGGTAAATAACCAATAACGAATTCCAACTAATTTTTTAAAACATATCATGCTAAAAAAACTGATTATCACCGATATGGACCACGAAACACGGGTGGCCCTGATTGAAAACGGCACCATTGTGGAGCTGTTTATCGAAAGACGAGATCACTCGGACATTGCCGGAAATATTTACAAGGGCAGGGTCCAGAGAGTTCTTCCCGGAATGCAGGCCGCTTTTGTGGATATTGGCCTAAGCCAGGCGGCGTTCATTTATGTGGACGATGTGATTGGGTATCAGGATACCGAAATCGAACAGTTCATCACCCGCACCCAGGATGAGGATGATCTGTCCGGTGAAATCAATGCTGCATTCACCGAACGGCCAGCCACCCACAGGGACATTCATATCGAGGACCTGATCACGGAAGGTCAGGAAATTCTGGTTCATGTGGCCAAGTCTCCCATAGGCACCAAGGGGGCGCGCGTTACGACATACATTTCATTGCCGGGCCGTTTTCTGGTAATGATGCCGTATTCGAATCATATCGGCGTATCCAGAAGGATCCTGGATGAGGATGAACGGACGCGGCTCAAGGAGATGGTGTTGTCTTTGAGGGATGACCCCGTCGGCTACATCATCCGGACAGCCAGTGAAGGCATTCATCTGGAAAAACTGGCGCCGGAGATGGTGTTTTTGAAGAATTTATGGGAAGCGATTCTGACCAAATACAAAACAGCGTCCGCCCCTTCGCTGCTGCATAAAGAACTGAATGTCAGCCTGAGGGCGGTACGGGACCTGTTGACCCACGAGGCGGATTCGTTGATCATTGATTCCCGTCCGGTGTATGAATCGGTTCTCTCCTTTCTTAATACCTTCATGCCAAGCCTGAAAGACTCAGTTGAACTCTATGAAGGCCAGGAACCCATATTTGATGCCTATAATCTTGAAGGCGATATTTCCAGAGCCCTGAAGCGCAAGGTCTGGTTGAAATCAGGCGGCTACATTGTCATAGAGCAAACCGAAGCACTGGTCGCCATAGATGTCAATACCGGCAGATATGTGGGCAAACACAATCTTGAAGAGACCATTCTTAAAACCAACCTGGATGCCGTAAAGGAAATCGCCTATCAGATCAGGCTTAGGGATATCGGCGGT
>CAIMCT010000180.1 GCA_903839535.1 uncultured Desulfobacteraceae bacterium | reverse complement strand
TGAATCATGATCAAATTCCCCTACGGAATGGCGGATTTCAGACAAATCGTCACCCAGGGCTATTTTTACTGCGACCGTACTCGGTCCATCCCCTTGCTGGAGCAGGCGCAATCACAGCTCTTTATCCGTCCCCGACGTTTTGGCAAGAGCCTTCTCCTGTCCATGCTGGAGAACTACTACGATATTGCCCGCAAAGACGAGTTTAAGGCGATGTTCGGCCATCTGGCGATCGGCCATGATCCGACTCCCCAGCACAATTTCTATTTCATTCTCCGCCTTGATTTTTCCTGCGTCGATCCCACAGGCACACCGGATGATATAAAGCGTTCGCTTTACAATCACATTAATGCCTGCATTGAGGATACTATCCAAACCTACAGGTTTTCAGGCTTTGACCTTCCAGAGATAACAATCGACCGCAGCGATGCCTTGTATTCCATCAGGTCGTTTATTTCTGCAATCAAAACCTTCTCTCACCCCATTTACCTTCTCATTGACGAGTACGATAACTTCGCTAATACCGTAATGATGCTACCGACCCAAGATTCCCGGAATAACTACACTGCGCTGGTCCACGATGAAGGTGTGCTTCGAACCTTTTTCAAAATGGTCAAGTCTTCCACAGGCGGCGTAATGTTCGGACGGGTGTTTGTCACCGGGGTTTCGCCGGTAGTGCTTAGCGATATCACAAGCGGCTACAATATTGCCGAAGATATTTTTTTCGAGCCTGAGTTTGGAGATTTGTGCGGATTTCGAGAGGAGGAGGTGGCGAAAACCCTGGGTGATATCGTCAAGGGCTGCGGGCTGGGAGAGGAAAAGGCATCCGAGGCGCTGGAGATGATGCGCACCTATTACAACGGCTACAATTTCGTTCCCCGCGGCCATGTTGTAGTTTACAACCCCACTCTTTGCCTCTATTTTTTCAAGCAGTTTCAGAAGCGATGCGCCTACCCGGACGAGATGCTTGATGCTAACCTGGCCGTGGACGACTCCAAACTTGAATACACGGCGAACTTGCCAGGGGGCCGGGGCATGGTGTTCGCACTGGCCGAAAGGGAGGCGAGCATAGCAGTACTTAGAGTCAGCAGTCGCTTCGGTCTAAACGAAATGCTTTCGGACCACTCCAAGGACAAGACCTTCATTGCCTCGTTTCTCTACTATTTTGGTGTGCTTACCATGGTTGGTGTGACGAATAAGGGAGAACTTGTTCTGAAGGTTCCCAATCTGGTAATGCAGGGCCTGTATGTGGAGCGGGTGCAACGGATGATGCTGCCCGATCCCGTAACCAGGGACAGAGGTCTGGACATGGCCAAGCGGGTCTATCAATACGCCGATATCGAGCCGGTATGCGTCTTTGTGGAGGATGTTTATTTTTCGGTCTTCAAGAACCGCGACTACGCTCAGGCTAACGAGCTGACGGTCAAGACCGCCTTTTTGGCCCTTCTCTATAACGACATTCTGTACATCATGGACTCCGAGCCAGAACTCAAGCGTCGGTATGCGGACCTGACCATGATCATCCGACCGGACATGCGG
>CAIMCT010000179.1 GCA_903839535.1 uncultured Desulfobacteraceae bacterium | reverse complement strand
CTACATAATTACTTGTTAGATACATTCGGGAAATAACTATCTTTAGCCTATGAACAACATGATTTTGCGTAGAACTTTTTCTATGGAAGTAGATATCTTATGCCAAACAAAGCAAGTTTTGAAAAAGCATTAGTCAGATTCGTTGAGAGTCTTTCTGAGCATGTTAGCACAGATGATGGTCAATGGACAGTAAAGGGTTTTATCGATATTTTCAAAAATGTTTATACAATCTCATCCGATACTAAAATTGTTTCAAAGATTCTGGAAATTCATTTATTTCCTAAGATTCTGTCATTTGCTCAAGAAAACGGATATCGCGTAGTTCTTGCAGACCACCAGAATTACTATCCTGACATTTCCTTTATTAAATCAGATGATGACTCTGTTCGGTTTGCTGTCGATTTCAAAACAACATATAGAAATCCAAGCAAACCTCATCTTTGTAATGGTTTCACTCTTGGTTCTCATGGGGAGTATTTTGAAAAGAGAACAAGTAAAAAAAAACATCCAATATCCTTATAGCTCGTATAGCGGACATTTTTGTTTAGGAATTATATATGATCGTGTTGGAGGTGCTTCGATAGATGAGACAAAAACACATACGGTAGATGAACTGCATTCCATCACTTCTGTTGTAGGCAATTTCAATTTCTTCGTTGTCGAGAAGTGGAAAATTGCAAGTGATAAAGGTGGGAGTGGAAATACCGCCAATATAGGGAGTATTAAAAATATCGCAGATATTGTTGCTGGGCGTGGAATGTTTTCTAAGCTTGGCGAATCATGGTTTGATGATTATTGGATGAACTTCAAAAAAATTACGGTAACAAACGGTACCGGTAGGACAAATAAGATTGACAATTTGATTAAGTTCGTTGAATATCGTGGCGGCGATATACAAGAAATCGTCAAAATGAACAACGAGAACTCAACAGACAATGATTGATAAAGTATTTGTACCTCCGATAAAATGCCAAGGCATTAAAACGAAACTTGTTCGTACTATTTCTGGGATAGTGTCACAAGTTCAGTACAATAGATGGGTTGAACCATTCTTTGGTTCGGGTGTTGTTGGCTTCAACACTCGCCCGAATAAAGCCATCTTTTGTGATAGTAACCCTCATATAATTAAATTCTACTCAGCCTTGAAAGAGGGAATAATCACGCCAAAGAAAGCCATGTTTTTTTTAGAAGAAGAAGGTAAAAAGTTAGAAAAAAACGATGGAGAATATTATTATACTGTTAGAAATAGGTTTAATGAGAAAGGGGACTCGTTTGATTTTCTTTTTCTTAATCGCGCGTGTTTTAATGGAATGATGCGATTCAACCGTAAGGGTGGTTTTAATGTGCCATTCTGCAAAAAGCCAAATCGGTTTGCTCAATCATATATAACAAAAATTACAAACCAAATAAAACATATACAGGAAATAATTAACGAGCGAGAATATTCTTTTGTTTGCCAACCATTCCAAGAAACTCTATCATCGTTAATGCCTACCGACTTAATTTATTGTGATCCGCCCTACATTGGACGGCATGTTGACTATTTCGATTCTTGGTCAGAGTCCGATGAATTTGACTTACATCGTTTATTGGTAAATTCTGGAGCAAAATTCATTTTATCAACATGGCATAGTAACGACTATCGTAAAAATCAATACATAGAAACGCTTTGGAAAAATCTTAATGTAATGACTCGTAAACATTTTTATCATGTCGGTGGCAGTGAAGACAATCGCAATCCTGTACTTGAAGCATTAATCACTAATTTTGATGCCTCTATAAAGGAAATTCCAGGAATGGATATCACGCCAAAGCAGGATCAACGGGTGCATCAATATGCCCATAAACAGCGGTTGTTGACGATCTAACCAATCGTTGCAGCGGACAAAGCCGCTGAACTTGTTGATACAGACAAGTAACAATTTTGAACAAGAAAGTATTAACATTCTATACAGCTCACATCATATTATCTCAAGAAGGACACAGCAAATTGTAAGCACAATAAGAGTATCTGAAGAGGGTGATGAATGGCGGCGCGCGATAAGTTTCATTATGTTGTGAAAGAGGCATTAATACGGGATGGATGGATAATTACCGATGATCCGTTGCAATTGCACTATGGCGGTGTTGACGTGTATGTTGATCTTGCCGCAGAACGGCTCATTGCCGCAGAGAAGGCCAATCAGCAAATTGCCGTTGAGGTGAAAAGCTTTTTAGGTGACTCGACAACCTATGAATTTCATAACGCCATCGGACAATTTATCAATTACCGGATTATCCTCTCAGAATTACATCCAGGGCGCATCTTATATCTTGCCGTCCCTGCGGAGATATATCATACCTTCTTTGAAGGACAGTTTGCCCAGTTGATCATTCGTCAAACGGCCTTAAAGATCATCGTGTATCAGAGTGAAGCGGAGGTGATTGAGCAATGGATAAACTAACGACCTATCGCACATGTATTCAACAATTATTACAACGATATCAAGGATACACCCCATCAACAGAAGAGATTGAGACAGAGATTGTAACAGATACCAAACATGATCATTATCAACTGATCCATATCGGATGGAAAAATACACGACGGGTGTATGGATGCGCCTTCCATCTTGATATTAAGCAAGGGAAAGTGTGGATTCAATATAACGGTACAGATTGCCACATTGCCGAAGAACTCGTCGAACTTGGAATCCCGAAAGAAGATATCGTCTTAGGTTTCCAGACCCCATATCGGCGACAATTTACAGAATATGCGTTGAATTAGAGACGGAAAAAGTGTGCGACAATCGTCTGATTTTACATGAGTGGTCAAAATAGCAAACTCTCTGTTTTCTCTGCTTACATTGAGCAGAACAAAATCACCGTGAGTGTCTCCGTTCACTGCCCTGAAATGGGTTTCTGTTATTTCCTGGAGGAATTTATGGTGTTGCCTTTGCATGACAATCTTTCAAAACTCGAGGAGATGCGTCGGGAATCGATACAAGGCGGGGGAGAGGATCGTATTGCCGCCCAGCATCAAAGAGGAAAGCTCACAGCCCGTGAACGCATCGACCTTTTACTGGACGCAGGCTCTTTTGAGGAGTTCGATATTCTGAAAACCGGAAGGGGCGGCTCTCTGGGAGAAGATGCCGAAAAAGCTTCCGGCCGTTACCCTGGGGATGGCGTGGTAACCGGTCATGGAACCATTGATGGCCGGGAAGTGTTTGTCTTCAGCCAGGACTTTACCGTAATTGGAGGTTCCCTGGGGGAAGCCCATTCCCAAAAAATCAGCAAGGTCATGGACCATGCGGTCCGGGTCGGCTCGCCCATCATTGGGCTGAACGACTCCGGTGGTGCCCGGATTCAGGAAGGCGTGGATGCGCTGGCTGCTTATGGAGAGATTTTCCATCGAAATGTTGAGGCCAGCGGTGTGGTTCCCCAGATTTCCTGTATCATGGGGCCGTGCGCCGGCGGCGCGGTTTACAGCCCGGCCATG
>CAIMCT010000178.1 GCA_903839535.1 uncultured Desulfobacteraceae bacterium | reverse complement strand
TGTATAATTAATTCAATTCGGTAAAATTTCCAGTTACCCCTTTTCGATTCTTTTCACTCTTTGGATTACCTATAATTTTTTTCACATTAACTTTTGACATCCCTATAGAGATATCAGCTACTACGAAGTCACGCGCATCTAATTTCGTCTGTTCCGGTACATCCATGATAACTGATGGACTCGCCCGCGAGCCTGTATGCCGAGATTTTTCCAGGTCTGTGTTTTCCGGTAAATATTCTGGTTTTCGTCGAGGGCTGTGGACAGGTGATTCGTCACCGGGTTCAGAAGAGAAACGACGATGCGATACATATCGTCTGAAAAATCCTGTCCTTCGTCCACCAGAACGGCATCATACTTTTTCGTGAAATCCGTTGCTTTCCTCAGCGTTTCTTCAATGACTATATCATAATAGGCCGTCTCTTCATTCTCGCAGGAGACGGATTCGCCCAGAATCTTTGCGCACAACTCGAAGAAATGAAGCACATCCACGCCATTTTCACCCAACGGGACCTTCTTTTCCGCCAAACACCGCTTGATGAAATTGACAAGGGTGATGTTGTAGCAGACAAAAAGGATACGTTTGACGTTGGGATTGTACTGCCTCAGCATGGCAGCCTGGTGAATCAGAATCAGGGTTTTACCCGATCCTGACGGGCCGGTGATAATCCGGTGTCCACTGTCGAATTTCCGGGCTATCGCCTCCTGGTGGTGATCCAACATCTTTATTCGCTGCTTTTCATGCAGACGTTGCCCGCCGGGGTCTCGATCGGGCATTTCAATCCGGATTGAGGGAAACATAAGTCGGAGGAGATGTTGCAACTCGTTCTGTGTCAGATTGAATTGAAAAAGCGGGGGGAACATCTGCTGCAAGGCATTGGAAAAGCATTGTCCGGAAGCATCCCGGCAGATGTCTGACTGCAGGTTTAGATCGTCCCAGAAAAATACTTTTTTCGCTTGAATAACCTGGTCCAAGAGTTTTCCAATAAATTCATGCTTGTTGATATTCGGAAAAACAACACCTTCGGCGATGGGTATCTTGGAGTTTCCCGAATGCAGAGGATCAGTTGAAATCAGTCGTCGATCTTCATTGATCTTGTCCATGAGAAAATGACTATAGGTTTTGGCCTGCTTCAGGGGGTTTTCAAGCTTTTGCGGATGGCCATCCAGGGTAATGATAAAATGGGTGGGATTGGCTTCCTGTATCTGGAAAAGGGACCAATCCTTGACTTCGAAGATGGTCAGACCGGTGTCCCTGCAATAGAGGATGAAATCAGGTTCGCGGCCGTTGATGTCAGGCAGGTACCAGGCCGTGTATTTGCTGTCTGGTTTGGCAGCGGTCTTCAGGAATCCGTAGAATTGACGTTCGCCGTCTGTACTGAATTGGGCGACGTCGTCAGGGATCATGATGGCCATACTGCATTCTCCCAAAATATCAATTGCTGATCGCGTCCAGAATGTCATCTACATATAAGCGAGGGTCTCTACGCATAAACCACCTCCCGGTCGATGATCGGCTTAAGACGGGGTTTTACCGTGTCTGCCATGACCAAATCCACTGAGCGTTTTAGTACATCTTCCAGTCTGAATTTGAGATCCATATAGTGATCGAATGTGGGCTCGACCAACTCCACAACAATATCCACATCGCTTTCGGGACCGACATCATCTCTGGCGAAAGACCCGAAAACGCCAATGCGCTTAACCGTAAACCGCTCACTCAGTTCCAATCGCATGCCGGCTATTCTCTTAACCACGCTACTTGCAGTATCTCGCTTCATAATTTTCTTCTTTCATCAACGGCAAAAAAATCAAATTATTGGGTAGATAAACCAAATTACAAACAAGAGCCTAAAATATCATTTTAAAGTAGGAGATATCCAGGATTAAACATCTTTTGCTTTAAAATAATAAGATATTGTCATGGTACGACCCCGATTTCCCTCAGTACACCGTATCGTGATCTCCTACATTTATCGGGATGATATCTTGATCCTGAATCAGAAACTCAAAAGTGATACGATAAGACAGATTGATTGAAACTGAATGCAACCCGGACAGTCGACCGGACAGTGAATGCAGACGCAGTGAGGGATGAAACGGGTTCGTCTCCAGTAATTGCAAGCATTTCAGATATTGTTTTTCCAGTTCGGGATGCCGCTTCAAAAAAAGACGTGCACGCTTTTCATAATTTTCAGTAAAGACCAGTGACCAGCTCATTTAGAAGCTTTCATGCGAGCAATATGCGCTTCGGGACTTTCTTTGACAAAACGCCCTTCAGCCAAGTCGGCACGAGACTGGGCGAGCGCAGCTTCCAACTCACATTCGCGCAGGTAATGGTAATGCTCCAAGTCCATTACCACAAAACGCTCCTTGCCGCGAACGGATATAATCGCCTCCGGCTGATTGGCCAACAAAGCCTCAATGGCGGCAACACCTTTCACTTTAAGTTCATTTGCAGATAATAAAGACATACATACCTCCTTCACACTCTTTATATTCTATATAAAACACTTTTAATCGTATTGTAAAGAGTATTCTTGCGAGGCTCCAATTCAGATCGCTTATCTGTCGTTATCAGAATGTTTAATTTTGTGCCATTAGTTAAATAAGATGTTCCCGGAATTCCAGGCATAGTCGAATCCCTTGACGCTGTGGATGGTGAAGATTGTCACGCTCTGAGTCGTTACGTCATAAATTACAAACAAGAACCTAAAATATTATTTTAAAGTCGAAAAGACCCAAACAGGGGTCTCATATCTGTCAAAGAACTGTGGGTGAACATTCACTATCCGGCCATGGCCCGATAGCTTACATGAACCGCCCGGTGCGGACCCGCATGCCGGGTGGTGTGGGGGCTGGGGGTTAAAACCCCCGGCTACCCGATTAGGCTTATGTGTATTCATTTGTTCGGCTTTCTCCGTTGCAGCTTTCGTTTGATTCTTGCCAATAGATTTACAGCATTTATTGCTTTTAGTTCATGTTCCCATATCCTCATTACTTTCCATCCGTGCTTTTGTAATGTTCTTGTAACCTCACGGTCGCGTACCTTGTTGGCTTCGAGCTTCTCTTTCCAGAACACACTGTTGTTGGCGGGCATGGTGCCGTGCTTGGGGCAACCATGCCAGAAGCACCCGTCGACGAAGACAGCCAATCGTTGGGTGCGAAACACGAAATCTGGCTTCCCGAAGAGCTTCTGATTCCGGCACCAACCCGTAATGTGGTTACGCCTAAATACAGCAATGAGAGCAAGCTCTGTCTTCTTATTGCCGGACCCACATATTCGGGACATGACTTCCGATCTCTTTGCTTTTGTGAATACATCAGCCATGCTATTACACCATTCCATACATCAGCCTCGATGACCCTCCAAGTTCCCATTTCGATCCGCTCGGGAAGGTCCCGTGCAACTTCCGATACCCGGCGACGGAGTACGATGGGTGTGAGCACGGAACTCCAGATCGGTGGAAGTGAAATCGTCACGAGACACCTCAACGCCACGAAGGGAATCCGCACCCTCGAAGATGACGGTGAAGATTTCATCGGCGGAAAGCGTGAGCGGCTGACCATTTCGAAGCAGAAGTACAGAGCCTTCGTCTATTGCTATTTCGCCCACCGAATCATCCTCCCGTTCTCCTGCGACCCGCAACCAGGTCGGCAAGCTGATGGACCGGAAGCGGCGGATTCTGCCGGTGGACCATTGCATGGCAGTTTGCACAAAGTGGTTCCAAGTCCGCCGCCACATTTATCCGGTATTCTGGCCCAAGCTGCGAAACAGGCGTGGTATGGTGGACTTCCACATACCCCGATCCCAGTGGGCCATAGAAAGCAGTGAAGTCAAATCCGCAGGCGGCACAAAACAAGCCCTTGAGTTGGATACATGCCTCGCGATTAACCTTCTTGCGCTCGAATCGGGTGACCAAGGTTTGGTATGGGGTTCCTTCCGTGGCTTCCTCAACCGGAACATCCGGTTCCTCGACCCCTATCAACGCTGCAACCATGCCGAATACCGGAACAACAAGCTCCCCGATCAGTTGGCGCATCTGCGCCAAGTCATCCTGCTCTATCACCTGCGGAGTACTTCGGGCCTGAAGTTCGAATCGGTTCCAAATATCTGGCCAGTCCTCAGTTTGGAACGGGGAAACGTCACACCCATTGACGCGAAACGTCAACCGGGTCTTGCGATTCTCCAAGGCGGTTGCAAACGCCACAAGTACACTCCTGCTGTCGGGCGGTGCAGTTCCCATCTGGGCGATCAGTGGCGCAGCAAACCTGCCCGGCATGAACTCGGCCTTGGCCGCCCGCCAGCCGGGAGAAAAGCGAACGGAAAAGGCATCGTTCGGATGTGCGTCAGAGGGCGAGATGTCGAGCGTAGAAGGCGGACCGGCATTCATCTGCGCTTGGACAGGCACACCAATCCGGTGGTGAATGGCCTCGACTACAAAGCTGACAATCGCATCGTTCATTCATTCTCCGGGGTTTCCGGCAGGTCTTGGACAAGTTTTCGAAGGTTTCGGGACACCTCGTAGCGTAGCTCACCGAAAGACGACTTGGTTGCATCGCTGATGCAATTCAGTTCAGCGATGGAGATTCCCCAAAGCAAAGCATCCATGCCCTGGATGGTGACGCCCTCCGCAAGATTGGGTAGATAAACCCGCCCGTAGTACGGATGGCTTGTGTTGATGCGGACACCACAGTGGCCGTCAATCAGGCATGGCTCCCAGAGAAGTCCGTCGTCGATACTGTCAACAGGTTGGACATGAACCTCAAAAGGTTTTGCGGCGCTCGTGATCTTCAGTTTCAGCCGGACTGTTCCTTGTGTGTTGATCAATTCGGCCTCACCGGTCGTCTGGTCAATGGACTGAATTGCGGGTTTCGACATCTCGCCTTCCTTCGAACGGATGTTTCGGTTCGAACTGTCGTGAGCAGTCTTGGCGACCTCGGCTGTCCTAGCCTTTCGTCCCTTCCTGTATACCTCTACGGCGGCGCGGCGCGCTGGTGCGAGAAAATCAAGGATGTGGTCATAAAGCGATTCGTTCAGGATGATCTGAGACTTCTTGATGTCGATCTGGAAGGCTTCATCGAGGAGGTGATCGAATGAGAACTCAATCCAATCACGATCTGAAAGGCTTTGGACTGCTGCTTTGTCGGCCCGTCGATTAGAGCAGTTCCCACTTGCTGGTGTCGCGAACGTGATCGAGATCTCATGTTGCGCGCACAAGCGATGCGTCTGCGGAGTTCCGTAAATTAGGAGTACGAGTTTAAAGTAAAAGCTTAACGTGTTTGAGATGAGCTGCGAGCAAAACAAGTCAGCTCGATCTCATTGTTAGACCTCAGCCGACTCGTGCCAAGTATTGCGACGGCTCCAGGCTGCACGCGACATCCAGAGCTCCAGCTATCGAGAAGAAACGGGGGTTGGTGCGGAAGTCGAAGAGCCGATAGAGCTGCCACTGGGGAGATCGGTCCCTTGAGACGCCCAATTCGTTGGGAGAGACGAAGAATGGCGTTAGCTTGCCGTAGCCAGTCGTCTTCACTTCAATCAACAACTCTGAGCCGTCACGGCCGAACGAGCGCACGTCGTAGCCCAAACCGTCGCCGCAAGTGACTGAGACATGTTCGACCCTGTCGACGAAACGATCGGCTCCCTCGCGCAGCAGCCGGGCCTTCTCGAAATTCACGACGAACTGCTCGCCCGCCAGTCCCAACGACGCATTCCGCGACTCTCGCTCCAAGTAGTTGGTTCCACGGCGGACTCGCCAGGCAGCCGCATGTTCGCGGACGATTGGCGCGGCTAACACCACGGGGGCTGGCGCATCGACCAACCTCGACAGGATGTCGGTGATGGACGGCACTTCAGCCGAGGCTGTTGCAGATGCCGCGACTGATGCTTCAAGTTCTTGGCTCGCGTCCAGTCGCGCTGCCACGACATCTATCAGCGCGTGCTGGTAGTTGTGGAGCGGCTTGTATCCGCGCAGGTAGGGATAGCCGAGTTCGACGAGTACAGCACTGATGTTCGAGTGCTTGCGCTCGACCGATCCGTCAGTCCGGTTGTCCAGCGCAGCGAGCAGAACCCGTCTATGCGCAGACTTGTTGAAGGCTTCGCCACGCAGTTCCTTGTTCAGCATCGCGAAGTAGTCCGCGACGACCGCCTCGACCTCAATTTGCGACCAGTCTCTCGACATCACCTCAGTCCCAGTGCTGAAGGTCTAACCCATCGAACAGTCCGTATCCAAAACCGTTCCCGGCAGCCTTGTGCTTTGCTGCATAATCTTGTAGGTACTGCCAAAGGTGGTCACTGAGCGTGTACTTGTCCGGAACGGTTGGTTCAAGGATTGATGACAACTTCGGGCCGGTTTCCCGTAACTCAGGAAACTCGAAATAGCGCCAGTCGCGGAACCCCACGATGAATATTCTCTCCCGGTGCTGGGGTACAAAGGGTTTCGCGTCGATGACCTTGTGGTAGACAGTGTAGCCGAGCGCTACGGTAAGGGTGGAATGGATTACTTCAAAGGTGTGACCGTTGTCATGGCTCCGAAGATTCTTTACGTTTTCGAGGACGAAGGCTACCGGTCGGTGGTAGTCGATGATTTCGGCGATCGAAAAGAAGAGGTTGCCTTGCTTCTCATCCTGGAATCCATGCTTTCTGCCCAAGCTCTGCTTCTTCGATACACCAGCGATGCTGAAAGGCTGGCATGGAAATCCGCCACATAGAATGTCATGTGCTGGGATGTCGGCAACTGCCACCGAATGGATGTCGCCGTGGGGGCGCTCGCCGAAGTTCGCCTCGTAGGTCTGCTGGGCGTACTTGTCCCAGTCGGAAGACCAACTGCACTGACAACCTGCCCTCTCAAATGCCAGCCGGAACCCGCCGATGCCGCAGAAGAGGTCGATAAACCGGTATGGAGATACTCGACAATCCGAGTATCGATTTTTTTCTTCCTTGAGATTGCTCTCTGCTGTTTTTCGTTGCTTTCGTGCCATGTTCATCTTTCAGATTTTGAGGCTAACGCCCCGGATGAGGAGCGCAGGTTAGCGCGTCTGCTCGATCCGAATTGATGGGCCTAGCCTGCAGACTTCGACCAACTGAATAAATGGTGCGCGCTCCACATCCGGGGCAATGGGATGCCGAAGGCGGCCCATCAAGTAGGTAACAAAATCAATAATATTTTAATCATAACACTTCCCTTATGCCTTGAATTCATAAAAGTCAACGGAATAATCACTCAAGCGCTGATTATCCCGATGCTTCAACATCTACCATTCCTGAATCAGTGCAGAATGACGTGTGATGGTCTGCTGAATGACTAAAAAAACCCGATTCTTACATAATCGTATTCATTTTTGGGGAACGAATCATCCGGTGTCCAGCCTTCTGTTTTC
>CAIMCT010000177.1 GCA_903839535.1 uncultured Desulfobacteraceae bacterium | reverse complement strand
TCCAAAAAACATATGAGCGGTCGAGATATCGGCCGTCAGGAACCGACACCTTCGTTAAATCGCCGTGCAAACATTAGCTCAATAGGAGAAATGATGCCAGCAGCGGCTTGAATAAAAAACTTGATCATCGAGTATCAAGACCAAAGACGGCAAAGAGGTTGATTTCTCGCTGTGCCAAAAAGGAAAAGCGACACATCTCATTGAAGTGAAGGTCTCCGATGATTCACTTTCAGCGTCACTTAACCTGTTTGCAAAGAAACTGCCCGAAGCCACAGCTATCCAACTGGTTCAGAATCTTCGGCGCGAACAGCAAAAAGATAACGTAGCTATTGTAAGCGCCGGCAAATGGCTCGCGCAGTTGATCGCATGACAAGCCTGGTTGGGTGAACGTCTTTATGTCTTTCTGGCGAATACCTATTTTTTTCCCGTAATTCCGACAGCCGTATCTGGAATATTTTCTCTTCTGCTTCTCTTTTGGCTTTCTCTATATCCTTTCTGGTTCTACTGGATTTTGTGGTCATATATTTTTAGGTACTTACGAATTGAAAAATGATCTCGGAAGCGGTTCAGGAAAATCTTTCGAGGACATTTCAGTCATTCCGGAGCCTGAAAATTCATAGATTATCTCATAACAAACATTGCAACCACAGGCAGGACCACAAAATCCGTTAGAACCAGGAATATTGATCAATTGCCGGCGGAGGAGGTAATCGGATTGCCCTATGGCGCATACAAGGATGTCATTTTCTGATTTCATCCCGGATTTCATTTTCAAGCTCCGGCGGGCGAATCACCTTCTTATGGCGGTTGCAATCCACGCCCCCGTGCGGGGGGCGACTAAAGCCCGTTCGACTTCGGAATTCAATTATGCAAGAATTGATTGATTCCAATATCAAATATTCCAGCCAATTTCTGAGCCATTTTTAAACTGATATGCCTGGTTCCCCTTTCCATGTTTGATACATGCTGCTTTGGGATACCGCCAAGCCTTCCCCCCAGCTCTTCCTGTGTCCAGCCTTTTTTTCCCCTATAAGCCCTTATGTAATCACCCGGCTTCATATTGGACTTGGTGGTTTTATACCAATCTGTCGCAAATATGTTAACCGGGATTTCATCATCAATAATTTCAAAATCGTTCCCATATTCTTTCTGCAAAACGCTAAGGACAATGTCTGATATCATCCCCTTGATGATAATCTCAGTATGGGGCGTTTTCACGACTGCCTGCATAATACACCTCTATATTTATTGAGTCCTTTTCACACGTTCAGCAAGCCACCCATTTGTAAGACAGATGGCAACGATGCGATATTCCCCCGATCTTGCTGTAATTCTGCCAATCCGATCTTATGGGCCCTGATGCTTCTATGTCATCAACCAATAACGCCAAAAGTTTCTGAACATGATCCGGCATTGATTTAATGCGTTTCAAAACACGGTTTTTGATAGTGACATTGTACATTTACCCAAACAGTAACCAATTAACGATTACTTGTCAACAGCTCCCCCCTCTCACACAGATACCTTACTGGTTTCAATCCACGCCCCAGTGCGGGGGTGTTGGCTGGGCTGATAAAAATCGCCATATATTTTAGTTAAAAGCTGATCCCATTTTTGTTTCGCTTATCCTCCTGGGATCGCCGCACCCCAGTGCGGCCCACTTCGCTTTTAGCCGCCACAAGAGCGTCGTCATAATTGCCG
>CAIMCT010000176.1 GCA_903839535.1 uncultured Desulfobacteraceae bacterium | reverse complement strand
CGGATGTGCTTTTTTCTCTGGATGCAGACTGGTGCGGGTATCTGTATCTTAATGGCGTTATCATGCCAGAAACATCCGTTGATAAACATAGCAATCTGGTTGAAGTCTGCCGCTTTTCATGCCCTTTTATCCAGAAGCGCTTGTATAATGCGCTGACCGATGACCTGATCGGAGATCGCCTGCCGATGCTGGCGATTGAGCCATTGGATGATTTGGCGGATGTGTTTGATGGAGAAACCCTGAATCTGCCATCACTTCTTGACAGGTACAAGGCGTATCTGGTTCGAATGAAGGCCAAAGGACTCAATCCCTTCAAGGATCAGCCGCGAAGAACCGATTTGCACTACACCGAGGCAGTCGGACATTTTCATCTCTATGCCTGGCTTCAAGCCGCCATTGGCAGGCGTTGTATAACCAGCCCGGAGTTTCCTACTGGCAACGGCAAGGTGGATATTCATATCCGGTGCAATGGAAAGAAAGGCATCATCGAAGTCAAAAGCTTTGTGGATATGTCTGAAACCAGAAAAGGCACAGAACAGGCTGCTGCCTACGCCCGCAGTCTAAATCTGAATTCGGTTACGCTGGCTCTGTTTGTGCCGGTGGATGATGAAACTGTTCTTACTAAACTGTCCGGAGAACACCAGAGTAATGGCGTAACCGTAACAGTTGTGGCCATCGGGTGGACATAAGAACAGACAAATGATAAGGGTGCAATATGCAAAGAAATCACCTGTTTCTACTGAAATTTTTGATTATCCTGAATCTGATGTTTCTGGTTCAAAGCTATCCATCCCTGGCTGCTTCTCCGGAGAAGCGCGTAGCTCTGGTGATAGGCAACAGCGCCTATCAAAACACGCCAGCCCTGCCCAATCCACGAAATGATGCTACAGAAATAGGAAAAGTGTTAAAACGGCTGGGTTTTGAGGTGGATGTTCAGGTAGATTTGACCAAAAGTACGCTGGATAAAGTGTTAAGACAGTTTGGAGACCGGCTCGAAGGGGCGCATGTGGCTGTGTTCTATTATGCGGGACATGGCATACAGGTTGCCGGAACCAATTATCTGATTCCTGTTGATGCCACGCTCAGAAAAGAGAAGGATCTGTATTTTGAAGTATCGGAGCTCAATCTGGTTTTGCAGCAGATGGAAGGCGCACAACGGGTAAACCTGGTGTTTCTGGATGCGTGCCGGGATAACCCGCTGTCCAAAAAGCTGGCAGAGGGAATGGGTTCCGGACGATCCACTCTTATCGGCAGAGGGCTTGCGCCCATGAAGGCCAGTGACGGAACCATGATATCCTATGCCACAAAAGATGGCGAAGTGGCTTCTGACGGAAAAGGCAAACATAGTCCCTATTCACAGGCCATATTGAATCATATTGAAGCGCCTATGGAAATTTCCCAGATGCTTAGAAAGGTTCGGGAAGATGTAAAAAGAATAACCGACAACAGGCAAACTCCATGGGAATATGGCTCATTGACGGGTGATTTCTATTTTACAGGCCCGATCAAGGTTGAGATTTCTCAGGAACCGACAAAATCCGATTCCAAATCGAAAATGGAGGCGCTTTACTGGCAGTCCATCATGAATGATAATGATCCGGCTGTTTTTGAATCCTATCTCAAAAAATATCCGGATGGTGAGTTTTCAGACCTGGCCAAAATAAAGATCAGCAATCTGAAAAAGGGTCAGAAAAAGGAGATTTTGCCATCTTTGGAGCAACCTGTTCAGTCGGATTCAAAAAAAGCTTATGGGCACCTGAAACTGACCAGTGATCCGCCAGGGGCTTCAGTTCTGCTGGATGGTAGCCCGTTGGGAAATACGGATATGGATGCCTCCAACATTGAGCCTGGAAAACGAAAAATCGAGATTCAGAAAGACTGCTTCAAAGTAAAAACCGCTGAGGTAATGATTAAAGCTGGTCAACAGGTCAGCATGAATTTGAAGTTGGAACCCTCATGCGGTGGCATAAGCGCAACCAGTGATCCGTCAGGCGCGGATATTTTGATCGATAGCAAACCTGTAGGAATCACCCCTGCCGAAGTAATGGATATTTCAGAAGGCAAACATCAGATAACCATCCGGAAAGACGGTTTTCAGGATTGGCAGGAAGGGATCGTCGTCAAAACCGGAAAGACCGTTGCAGTCAAAAGCGGGAAGCTGAAATCCACGGCAGTTGGCCAGCAAACGGCCGCTGATACAGCCGGCCTGCCGGCGATGCCCCAACCGGAGTATCGGCTGACGATTGATTCAAATCCCGCAGATGCAAAAACGACTATTCCTCTGCCGCAGGATGTGCAGATCGTTGCACCAGATCCCACATTGTCACCAGAAATTAAAGCATTTTCAGGAATATGGTTTGGTGTGTGGGGCGGGGTTTTAAAACATATTTTGGTTGTCGAACAGATAAATCCTCCCAATGCAACGGCAATTTACGCTGTGGGCGAAGCACTGTCCTGGAAAGTCGCCCCAGGCTTTGCCAGGGTTCAGGTGCAAATTGAACCAAGAGTACTAAAGATGTCCCTAAGAAGGCCCGCAACGGTTACCTACCGTCTGCAATCCGACGACACACTTGATGCCACTTACGAATGGAGTGGCGGGATATCCCGTGCAAAAATGAAACGGGATGATGGAGAAGTATCAGTACGATATAATGGAGACAATATCGGTGGATGGTGAAGTGGTCCTGGCCAAACTGTCCTGGGAAATCCAAAAAAACGGCGTAACTATTATTTATGGGTTTCTTATTCCAGTTTCACAAATTCATACAGTCCGCAATATAGAAAGGCGGCGAGTTCTTCACCAGCACAGCCATTGTTAATACCGCCGTTCCCGAGGCGGCATTATGATGGATGAGCTGCAAATAGCCTCTGGGATCGCCGCACCCCAGTGCGGCTTTTGTTTTAGCCGCCACAAGAGCGTCGTCATAATTGCCGCACTGGGG
>CAIMCT010000175.1 GCA_903839535.1 uncultured Desulfobacteraceae bacterium | reverse complement strand
TTTTCATATCATGTTGGCTAGTTTTGCAATTGGCTCAGATTTCAGATTAATCATTCGGATGTAAAAAGCTCATGATGTGTTCATTCAAATGGGGCTAAATCATCGTGATTAATGCCCCTTTTCTGTGTCATCACTTTGTGGCGCTGCCATCAAAGATATCAGAAAAGCAGCCGGATCTCCAGATGTTACCAGACTTTCGCCGATCAGAAAATTAAATATTCCGGATTTTAAAAGGCGCTCAATGTCCTTCCGACTTTGAATGCCGCTGGCTGCAACCGGAATCTGATCGGGTGCAAGCATGGAAACCAGTCGCGTGGATGTGGCGATATCAGTGTGAAACGTCTGTAAATTCCGGTTGTTGATACCAATCAATTTTGCCCCGGACCGGATTGCGGATGCCACATCCGATTCCGAATGCACCTCAACTATAGCATCCATGCCAAGCGTATTACATATATCCAGCAGTTCGCTGAGCTGACCTGCAGAAAGGATTCTGGCGATCAACAGCACGGCATCCGCCCCAAGGATACAGGATTCGTATATCTGACAGGCAGAGATGAGAAAGTCCTTTCGAAGGACGGGAAGCTGCGTGGCTGCTCGCGCTGCCTGCAAGTCCTCCGGGCTTCCCTGAAAAAACTGCGGGTCGGTAAGCACCGACAGACATGCCGCGCCTCCTGATTCATAGTTTCTGGCCAGCGCCACAGGGTCCAGATTGGGGCAAAGCATTCCTTTGGAGGGCGATGCCCGCTTGATTTCTGCAATGATGTTAATGCCTGTTTGTCCCGGCTGCCTGAGTCTTTCCAGAAACGGCCGGCGCTCTCTTGGTTGGAGCGCCTGTTCCCGAAGTTGTTTTTCAGGTGTTTTTTGAAGCAGATCGGCAATTTCCCGGTGTTTCTGCTCAACGATGGTATCTAAGATATGGTTTGTCATGGATGCAATTTCCCGGCCTTTTAAGCGGTTGTAAATCGGATCAGGTTATCCAGCTTGGCGGTTGCCGCGCCGCTGTCAATGGCTTGGGCAGCCATCTTAATTCCTTCATTTAACTGTTCAGCTTTTCCGGTCACTACCAAGGCGGCTGCGGCATTGATCAGGACTACATCCCGGCAGGGGCCTTTTTCGCCGTTCAGGATATTGCGGGTGATGGCTGCATTGGCGGTGGGGTCGCCGCCAATAAGCGACTCGGGAGGAGCAAGCTGTCCGAAAAACTGCTCTGGGCTGATGTCGTAGGTACGGATCATTCCGTCCCGAAGTTCGGAGATCCGGGTCTGCGCGCATACGGATATTTCATCCAGGCCGTCATGGCCATGAACCACAAAAGCGCATTTGGCTCCAAGAAGCCGAAGAGCTTGGGCGAACATTTCGGTCAGTTCTGGCGCATAGACTCCGAGCAGTTGACAATTCGCCCCTGCCGGATTGGTGAGCGGCCCCAGCATGTTGAAAATGCTGCGAAGACCGATTTCTTTCCTGGCCTTGGCTGCATGGCGCATGGCGCTGTGATACAGGGGAGCAAACAAAAATCCGATGCCGATTTCCCTTATGGCCTCTTCAACCAGTTCCGGCCCGCAGTTCAGGTTGATGCCCAGCTCCTCCAGCAGGTCCGCACTGCCGCATTTGCTGGATACCGAACGGTTCCCGTGTTTGGCGACTGTGACACCGCAGCCTGCCACAACAAATGCGGTTGTGGTGGAGATGTTAAACGTATGCGCGCCATCTCCGCCCGTGCCTACAACATCAGCAACGGTCTCAGCCGATGTCTGAACACGAATGGCTTTTCGACGCATGATTCTGGCGGCTCCAGCCAGTTCCTCAAAAGTTTCGCCTTTGGTGGCAAGGGCCGCCATAAATGCGCCGATTTGCGCATCGGTTATATTTCCTGAAAAAATATCGGTCATCATCTCGGCCATCTCGGATTCGCTCAAGTCGATGCGATGGATAATCCTGTTCAAAGATTCTTTAAACATAATAAGCACTCCTTTTTGGTTTCAGGGTTAGCAAATTGATCCGGTGATTTTTAAAAAATTCTTCAGCAGCCGTTTTCCAACAGGCGTCATGATGGATTCCGGGTGAAACTGAATGCCTTCGGTGGGATGTATCTTGTGGCGCAGCCCCATGATTTCGCCGTCTTCGGATTCCGAGCTGATTTCCAGACAGTCCGGAAGCCCCTCTCTTGAGACAGCCAGAGAGTGGTAGCGCATGGCCTGAAATGGCTGTTTTATTCCTTCATACAGGGTTTTACCGTCGGCCTGAATGGCGGATGTCTTTCCGTGCATCAGCTTTTTGGCAGAGACAATCTTGCCGCCAAAAGCCATGCCGATGGCCTGATGGCCAAGGCAAACACCTAAAATCGGAATCTGGCCGGAAAACCGGTGAATTGCAGCAAGGGAAATGCCAGCAGAATCCGGCCTGCCGGGTCCAGGGGAAATCACGATGCCTGCCGGGCTCCAGGATGCAACTTCTTCCACAGTTGCAGCATCGTTTCTAATGACCCGGACAGCACTGCCTATTTGCTCAAAATACTGCACCAGATTATAGGTAAAAGAATCATAATTGTCTATCATCACGATCATGGCGTTTCTCCAGAATTAACCTTATGTAAAACATACTTAAATAAACGGTCATGAATTGCCTGTCAGCTTTCATCTATGTGTATCCGTGGTTCACGGCTACCCTTGCATTGAATTGAAAACCAGTTGCAGCGCTTTTTCAATGGCCTTGGCCTTGTTCACAGTTTCAACACGTTCACGTTCAGGATCAGAATCCGCCACAATGCCTGCGCCAGCGCGAACAGTGAGCTTGCCATTCTCGATGCAGGCGGTTCGAATGGTAATGGCCAGATCCATGTTTCCGCTGAAGGAAATATACCCTACAGCGCCTCCATAAGGCCCACGCGGCTCCTGCTCAAGATCGTCAATGATCTCCATGGCCCTGACCTTGGGAGCGCCACTGAGAGTTCCCGCCGGAAACGTGGCTCTGAGCAAATCCCATGCATCCAGTCCGGACTTCAGATCGCAGGTGATGTTGGAGACCAGATGCATGACATGGGAATAGCGTTCAACTACCATCAGATCCGTCACCTGAACAGACCCTGTTTCAGCGACGCGTCCAAGATCATTGCGGCCCAGATCCACCAGCATGAGGTGTTCCGCCCGCTCTTTTTCATCCTTTAGAAGCTCATTGGCCAGAGCGCGGTCTTCCTGCTCGGTTTTCCCTCTGTGACGTGTTCCGGCAATGGGTCGAAGGGTGGCAATACCGCTTTCAAGGCGCACCATGGTTTCCGGAGAAGATCCGATCAGCGCCTGGTGATTCATGCGGAGAAAAAATAGATACGGTGAAGGATTGATAAATCGCTGCGCCCGATACAGCATCCAGATATCCGGAAGGGAATCGCAGATAAATTTCTGTGAAAGCACGGCCTGAATGATATCTCCGGCCTGAATATGGGTTCTGACCTGCTGAACCTGCCGACGATAGGTCTCATCCGGGCAGGATGCCTTCAAAAAGGATGCTGTCCGGGCAACCGGTTCCGGCGCAAGCAGTTTAGGCGCAACCAGTTCAGGCGCAACCAGTTCAGGCGCAACCAGTTCAGGCGCATCCGGCGTTCGGGACTTGACCAGTCGAATAATGCCCTGAAGTGTTTCAACCGCTTTTCGGTAATGTTCAGCAGGTTTCGAAGAAGGGTCAAGAAAGGATATTGTAATTGCAAGGAGGGTATGCCGGATGTTGTCAAACACCATCAGTTGATCCGGAATCATCAACTGCGCTATTGGAATGTCTTCAGGCAAGCGGTTGGGGATTTTTTCAAAAAACGATACCAGTTCATAGGAAAAATATCCCACCAAGCCTCCCCAGAATCTGGGAAGGCCGGGAAAATTTGCAGAGTGGTATGTGCTCATGATCTGCTTGAGGATATTCAGCGGATCCCCTTCGTGCGAAATGGATTTGAAACACTGGGAATCATGAATATCCACCCGATCCCGAAAAACTGCAATGTGAGAACGGGCTGAAAATCCCAGAAAACTGTACCGTCCCCATCGTTCTCCGCCTTCAACACTTTCAAAAAGAAATACAGGGCCCTGTTGATTGAGGCATTTTTGCAGCAGGGAAACCGGAGTTTGTGTATCTGCAAGTATTTCAACGCACACAGGAATAACATTGAATTCTTTTGCCATTTGGTTGAATTCATCTTCTGATGGAAACTGTTGAAGAATCATAAAAACTCCTTTTGAAAAAAAAAGGGCCGTGGATATATTTTCCACGACCCCTCTGGAATAAAAAAAAGATCATGGGCTTTGGGCTGCCCACGATCTTTTTTTTAAAGATTATTAACTGCTAATCAGCAATTCGTTGGCACCAAGTATTTACCTGCCAGCGCCACCATCCTTTATAAATACCAATATGAGTTGGAAACGGATATAATTTCATTTGTGTTACCGATTTCTTCCTTTATTTTTAGAACATCTTTATCTATAATCCACCGATTATGTCAACATTTATTTGGATGCCTTTACCATGAAAATCGACTCACCCGCCAAGATCAATCTTTTCCTTCACGTCATCGGAAAACGACCGAACGGCTACCATGATATCAATTCGCTGATGTGCGGATTAACCCTGTACGACACCCTGACGCTGGACTTTCAAGCATCGAAGACAACTGTTGTCTGCACACATCCGGCAGTTCCGGAAGATGAAACCAACATCGCATATCGCGCAGCCGAATGCTTTTTTGATGCTTTGGGCAATTCGGGCGGCATCTGCATAGAAATCGAGAAAAACATTCCCGTGGCTGCTGGTCTGGGTGGCGGCAGCAGCAATGCTGCAAGCGTCCTTTTGGGTCTGAACACCCATTATGGTCATCCTTTTTCAAATCGGGACCTGGCATCCTTGGCGTTGACCCTTGGGGCTGATGTGCCGTTTTTTATCTATCAAAGGCCTGCCCTGGCGACTGGGGTAGGGGAGAACCTTGAGTTTTTTAAAGGAATTCAACCCTATCCTGTTGTATTGATACGTCCTGAGATTCAGGTAAGTACATCCGATGTATATAAAAATCTGAATTTGGGATTGACAAACTGTGAACAAAAGCTTAAAAGTTCTCCTTTGGATAAGGGTTTTAATCCGCTTTACCATCTGTGTAACGATCTTGAAACTGTTACCGTTTCGTGGTATCCGGAGATTTCGGATATTAAAAGGGCGCTGCTGGATCAAGGGGCCTTGGGATCGCTGATGTCGGGAAGCGGTCCAACTGTGTTTGGGATTTATTCGGATTCAGATCGGGCGAAGAAGGCATACGAAACCCTGTCCACAAACCAGGGATGGTCGTGTTTTATTGCACAATTGCTGGTTTAGTCTGTCTGATTTTCATGCTGGGGCGTCGTCAAGCGGTAAGACACAGGATTTTGGTTCCTGCATTCGGAGGTTCGAATCCTCCCGCCCCAGCCATTTATTTCGAGCTAAACCGAGATTTTTTTGACATCCGAGACTGAATATAGATATCTTGCACCTGGTGTGGTATAAATATTTGAAGAGCAGTAGGGAAGATTATAAATGAGTGGGTCTGCAACAACCGGGCTGGCGATTTTTTCAGGAAATTCAAACCCTGATTTGGCTCAGAAGATATGTCAATACTTGGATTTGCCATTGGGCGGTGCCAAGGTCAAAACATTCAGCGATGGTGAACTTCAGATTGAGATTGATGAAAATGTCCGGTCAAAGGATATTTTTGTGATTCAATCCACGAGTTTTCCGGTAAATGATCATCTTGTGGAACTCCTGTTGATGATTGATGCTTTTAAACGGTCGTCCGCCCGAAGAATTACGGCTGTCATGCCATATTTCGGATATGCCAGGCAGGATAAAAAAGTGGCGCCAAGGGTTCCAATCAGCGCCAAGCTGGTTGCCGACATCATTACCGTGTCTGGTGCCAACAGGGTGATTACCATGGATCTTCACGCAGGCCAGATTCAGGGTTTTTTCAGTATTCCCGTGGACAACCTGTTTGCAGCCCCGGTGATATTGGATTACATCAAGGATAAGTTTGAGGGCGACATCGTGGTGGTTTCGCCCGATGCAGGCGGGGTTGAAAGAGCCAGGGCTTTCGCCAAACGATTGAACGCAGGTCTTGCCATTGTGGACAAACGCCGGGAGGCGCCCAACAAAGCCAAGGCGATGGCTCTTATCGGAGATGTCTCCGGGAAAGTGGCCGTCATTCTGGATGACATGGTCGATACCGCTGGCACCGTTACCCAGGCCGCAGCGGTGATTATGGATAAAGGCGCTATAGAGGTCCATGCCTGCTGCTCGCATCCCGTTCTCTCCGGACCTGCTGTCGAGCGGATTATGACATCTTCATTAAAAAGTTTTATTGTCACCGATACCATCCCCTTGAAGAATGATGCGGCTGCCTGTGGAAAAATCAAGGTTCTCAGTATTTCCCGTTTGGTAGGGGAGGCCATAATCCGGAGTCACAGAGGGGATTCCGTAACATCATTATTTGTATAAACGTGTTGGCATCATCCATTAATGGATTGAAGAATAGATAAGGAGGTTTTTTTGGAGATACTTGAGCTTAATGCTACAATGAGAACATCGGCTGGAAACAGTCCTTCGCGAGCGCTGAGGCGGGAGGGAAATATTCCTGCCGTACTTTATGGACCTGGGTCAGAATCTGTTTTACTCTCAATTTCATCCCTGGATTTAGAGCATGCCCTGAAAAAAAGTGCTGTCAGCCAGATCATCTTCAACCTGGCGGTCCAAAACGCTCAAACCGGTAGCCGCACCGCCATGATTAAAGAAATGCAGATTCACCCGATGTCCAGAAAATTTCTTCATGTGGATTTTTACGAAATTTCAAAAGACCGCAAAATCACTGTCAATGTTCCTGTCGTTGTCAAAGGCAAGGCAAAAGGGATTGAGGAAGGTGGTATGCTTCAGATCATTGAGCGGGAGATTGAAGTGCTTTGTCTGCCTTTTGAAGTTCCGGAGTCCATCCAGATTGATATTACTGATCTGGAAATCGGTGATTCCATCCACGTCAAGGATCTGAAGGTCGCTGAGAACGTTGAAATCCCGGCAGATAATAATTACACGATTTTAACCATTCTCAGCACCAAGTCCGATGAAAAAGCCCCCGGCGAAGAATCAGGCGCAGCAAGTACTCCAGGGAAATGATTTGAACTAACCAATGTAATAGTCGGATGATCATTGGATGGTTGAAAACGAATCTGAGGCAACCGAAACACTATGTGGATGCCAGAAACGGTTTATGATTGTTGGGCTCGGAAACCCGGGGCCCAAGTATTCAATAACCCGTCACAACATAGGCTTTGAAGTCATTGAGGCCATTTCGCGTGAATTTGTTCTTTCCCTGAAAATGCAGCCGGCCAATGCCAGGGTCGGCAGTGGAAGGATACTGGGTAAGGAAGTTGTCATGGTTCAGCCGATGGCCTATATGAATCTGAGCGGAAATCCGGTTTACCAACTTGCCCAAAGTTTTGGTCTATCCTGTGAAGATATTTTGATTGTCCATGATGACATGGACCTTGCATTTGGAAGAATTAAAATTAAAGAGAAAGGAGGGAGCGGGGGACATAAGGGTATTCAGTCGTTGATGGATGCTTTTGGCGGAGGAAACTTTGCCCGCCTTCGCATGGGCATCGGGCGTCCCGAAGCAGGAATGAATGCTGTGGATCATGTTTTATCATCCTTTAATCCGGAGGAAAAAAGCATGTTGGGACACATCATTTCTCGGGCCAGGGATGCAGCAGTTACTGTCCTTTGCAATGGTGCAAAGGAAGGAATGAATCGTTTTAATCGGTCGATAATCACAAATTCAAGTCAAACAACAGATGGAGGGAAATAATGGATTTCGTACTGCAAAATATTCCATTGCTGTGTACGCTGGTGGGTATAGTTGGGGTCATTTTCGCAATTGGGCTTGCTACGGTTGTTAAAGCCGCCCCTGCGGGTAATGAAAAGATGCAGGAAATTGCAGCAGCCATTCAAGAAGGTGCTATTGCATACCTGAATCGTCAGTTAAAAAGTATGTCTATTGTTGGCGTTATCATTTTCGTCGCCATTTTTGCATTCCTGGGTCAGAAATCAGCAATTGGTTTTCTGATCGGTGCAGTGGCCTCTTTTATCGCCGGCTATGTCGGCATGAGAGTATCGGTTATTGCCAATGTCAGAACTGCTGAAGCTTCAAGAAACGGCCTGGCTGCGGGCTTGGCGCTTGCATTCAAAGGCGGTGCGGTTACTGGTATGATGGTTGCCGGCCTTGCGCTGACTTCCGTTGCTGGCTATTATTATTTTACCCATGACATCATGGCTCTGGTCGCCCTTGGATTTGGCGGCAGCTTGATCTCTATTTTCGCACGGTTGGGCGGCGGTATCTTCACCAAGGGTGCGGATGTTGGTGCTGACCTTGTGGGTAAACTCGAAGCCGGAATTCCGGAAGACGATCCCAGAAACCCGGCTGTTATTGCGGATAACGTGGGTGACAATGTTGGTGACTGCGCGGGTATGGCTGCTGACTTGTTTGAAACCTATGCGGTTACTGCTGTTGCCGCCATGCTGATCGGTCATCTTCTTTTCCCCAAAATTTTGATTGCCACTGAGTTCCCGCTGATCCTTGGCGCCATTTCCATTGTGGCTTCCATGATCGCCATTTTCTTTGTCAGACTTGGCAAGGGCGAATACATCATGGGCGCTCTGTATAAAGGCATGTTTGGCGCAGCCATTATTGCGGCTATTGCCTTTTATTTTGTCACCATGAGATATATGGGCGGCCTTGGCACAATTTCCGCCCAGGCTATTTATAATTGTACCCTGATTGGCCTTATTCTGACGGTTGTGATTGTTATCATCACAGAATTCTACACCGGAAAATATGCACCGGTCAAAGCCATTGCAGAAGCTTCCTCCACTGGTCACGGCACCAACATCATTGCTGGTCTCGCTGTCAGTATGCAGGCAACTGCTGCTCCGGTTATCACAATCTGTATCGCCATTTATGCTGCTCATTATTTTGCGGGACTTTATGGTATCGCCATGGCCGCCATGTCCATGCTCTCCATGACTGGTATGGTTATCGCCATTGATGCTTACGGCCCCATTACCGACAACGCTGGCGGCATTGCCGAAATGGCTGGAATGGATGAAAGCGTTCGCGCAGTCACCGATCCGCTGGATGCCGTTGGAAACACCACCAAAGCCGTTACCAAGGGATATGCCATTGGTTCCGCCGGTCTTGCTGCTCTGGTTCTTTTTGCAGCCTATGTTCAGGAATTTTCATTTCTTGGTGCAAAGGGCGCTGAGACCATCAAGTTTGACCTTGCTGACGTGAGAGTTATCATCGGTCTTTTTATCGGTGGTCTTCTGCCGTATTTGTTCGCCTCCATTGCAATGAAAGCAGTGGGAGCTGCAGGCGGTGCTGTTGTTGAAGAAGTCCGCAGACAATTCCGCACCATTCCCGGGATCATGGAAGGAACTGCAAAACCTGATTACGGTGCATGTGTGGATATCGTTACCAAGTTCGCATTAAAGGAAATGATTATTCCGGCCATCCTGCCGGTAGTTGCACCGATCATCGTTGGCCTTCTCATGGGTAAAGTGGCTCTGGGCGGTCTTTTGATCGGCAGCATCGTCACCGGTCTTTTTGTAGCCATCTCCATGACAACCGGTGGGGCTGCATGGGACAATGCCAAAAAATACATTGAAGACGGTCATCTTGGCGGAAAGGGCAGCGATGCTCATAAAGCCGCGGTTACTGGCGACACTGTCGGCGATCCCTACAAAGACACTGCTGGTCCTGCTATTAACCCGATGATCAAGATTCTGAACGTTGTGGCTCTTCTGATGGTTCCGTTCCTGATGTAGTCACACACTTCAAATCTTGTTGAGTTGTTTTCTCGTTGAGTTGTTTAAAAAAGGATTGGCGCTGCAAGGTGCCAATCCTTTTTTATTGCTTATTCAGTTGATGTGTGATAGTAATCAACTCAAGTAGGAGTCTTTAGTTATCTTGCTTCATGCGCTGTTTCCTCATCTCATGTCCCGAATTCCACGCCCCGATACTGGTATATACATGGTACACTATGAAACTATATGATAAGAAGAGTAGAGACAAGGTTCGACCTTCCACGACCTGCGTCAAGAAATTCCGGGTTGGTGATCTGGCCGTATATCCTGCTCATGGTGTTGGTCGCATTGATGCCATTGAATGTAAAGTGGTAAATGGAGAAACACATGATTTTTATATCATGAAAATTCTCGAAAATGGTATGGTTATCATGATTCCCACATGGAATGTGCATTCTGTAGGCCTTAGGGATCTCATTCAGGAACATGAAATCCCCAAAATCTATGATCTGATGAGAAATCCAAGAGATATCGCGGCTGAATCCCAGACCTGGAATCGCAGATACCGGGATTACATGGAAAAAATCAAGACCGGTTCGCTGTTTGACGTTGCGGAAGTGTTCCGGGATCTTTACTTGCTGAAGCTGACCAAAGATTTGTCCTTTGGCGAACGAAAACTGTATGATACAGCGCAGACCCTTCTCATTAAAGAGCTTTCCACATCCAGGCAGACAACTGAGGATACGATTCTTCTGGAAATTGAATCTCTGTTTACTCATGAGACTGCCGGGGTTCAATGAATCCTTCATAATGTCTTTGCTCGGTCCGTTTTCATTTTCCATCTTGAATGAACATGCAGGAGAGCGCTTGGATAATGTGATTGTACTGCAGGTTATCGGCTGTTCCCGCTCCATGTCTGCCAATTTCATTCGGGATGGACATATCCAGGTCCAGAATGAGATTAAAAAACCCGGCTACCGTGTTAAGGCCGGCGATGTCATTTCCGGTTGTATTCCCGCCCCAGAACCTATTGCCTGTGAACCCGAAGCCATCACCCTGAATATCCTTCATGAAGATGACGACATTGTGGTGGTCAGCAAACCGGCAGGAATGGTGGTTCATCCTGCTCCTGGCCATTTATCGGGAACCCTGGTGAATGCGATCCTGTATCATTGTCCGAAATTGGAGGGCATCGGCGGTAAAATCCGCCCTGGCATTGTTCACCGGCTGGATAAGGATACGTCCGGGATTCTCGTCGTCGCCAAAACCGCAGCGGCGCAAGTGCATCTCAGCGCACAGTTCAAGGACAGAACCCTTCAGAAAACCTATCTTGCTCTGGTGTTGGGAAGAATGAAAACCTCAGGCGGCGTTATTGATCTACCAATAGGCAGACATCCGGTGGATCGAAAAAAAATGTCTGTTCAGAGCAAAAGAAACAGGGATGCCAGAACCCTATGGCGTGTTAAAGAATTATTTGATGCAGCATCTTTTCTTGAAATTGAAATCAAGACTGGCAGAACGCATCAGATTCGTGTGCATTGTGCATCAATGAAGCATCCGGTTGTCGGCGACTTAGTTTATGGATATCGGAATTCCGACTCCCTTCCGGATGTTCTGAAAACCGTAACACGGCAGATGCTGCACGCTTGGCGTATGGCATTTACCCATCCGGCAACTGGTGAAAAAATTGATCTGGAGTCGCCGATTCCGGAAGACATGCTGCAAGTGTTGAACGGGTTAAGAATGATGCCAGAATATCTTTTGGCGTAAACAGTCCAATATCTGCGCTGCGCTGCATCCTTCGTCATTGCGGCGTACGAAAAGTACTGCAAACGGAACATCTGTCCTCTGGATTTGCGTGCCTTGATCTTGAACTTTTACTTTGCAATCACAATTTTGATTTTTTACGGAGGTACTCCAATGTATCCAATTTGTGTTATGGTCAATGGCTTGCCCGGGAATATGGCGGCTACGGTGGCAGGCCATGTTGATAACGACAGCCGGTTTGATTTGATTCCGTTTTCCTTGACCGGCGCTGATATTCCGTTTTCAGAATATAAATTGGGAAATGTTTTGATCAAGTTGATTCATCCGGACAACCGGGATGCGGCGATAGAGGATATCGTTAAAAAATATCCCGGTATCATTCTGGTGGATTACACCCATCCTTCTGCGGTAAATGCCAATGCGGTGTTTTATGCTCGGCATAATATGCCGTTTGTCATGGGAACAACCGGCGGTGACCGAAAAAGCCTCGAGGGCACGGTTGCATCTTCTGCGACCGCTGCGGTCATTGCGCCTAATATGGCCAAACAGATTGTCGGGCTTCAGGCCATGCTGGAATATGGTGCGGCCAATTTTCCGGATCTGTATAAAGGGTACAGCCTGAAGGTTCGGGAAAGCCATCAAAACGGCAAGGCGGACACCAGCGGAACGGCAAAGGCCATTATCAGCTACTTTAACCGAATGGGAATTCCATTTACGGAAAAAGATATTCGTAAGGAGCGCAATCCGGATGTTCAGCAAAAAGCATGGGGTATTCCCGAAGCCCATATCGGCGGACACGGATGGCATACCTATACTCTGACTTCTGAAGATCAGACCGTTACCTTTGAATTTACCCACAATGTTAATGGTCGGGATGTCTATGCCCTGGGAACTCTGGAAGCAGTCGTATATCTGCATGAAAAAATCAGCCAGGGAGTTCAGAGCAAGGTTTATTCCATGATCGATGTATTACAAGGTATCTGATCTTGCACTAAAGCCTGTTTTATATGACTTTGCGGTAATTTTCTATTGCAATTATACTGCGAACTGGCATAATTTTACGTTTTTGATCCCCCACCCCAACCCTCCCCCGCTGGGAGAGGGAGTTTATGAAAAGCGCAGATTATGCCA
>CAIMCT010000174.1 GCA_903839535.1 uncultured Desulfobacteraceae bacterium | reverse complement strand
GACTGGACCCAGGTATTTGGCGATCCGGTAATGACCGCCGCGTTACTGGATCGGCTGACCCATAAAGCCCGTATCATCAACTGTAACTGGGAAAGCTACCGGCTGAAGCAAAGTCTTAGGGAAAAATCAAAACATGGAGAACGCAAGCCATAGAGCTGATAAGAAATGAATTCTGACAGTTATAATGGGGGGCTTGCCCCCCAAACCCCCCAGGATTTATCGCTTTATGAACAAAAGTACGAGTAATGAATGAGGCCGCGCAACAAATGTGTGCGGCCTCATACTTCAGTTACCTGACTCGGCGCTCGGGTCGCTTCCCAGCGTTGCCCTATCCTCCGGGCAGGCATAAACAAAATATCATACGCCCATTAAAGATCAAGAATATTTATCCCAAAGATGGGTCATAAAGGCGATGGTTATATCTTAACATTGTCAACTGTCTGTATTTTGTTTTTTGTACTGCAAAAAGCAAAATACAGACAAAGAAAAGTACGGGATGATCACCCCTTTCATCCATAAATATTCACCAGCCCGGGGTGGTCAAAATTCGGTTATCAAAGGTGGTCAAATTTAGGTTGTCATTCCGAGGTCCTTTCCACTCAAACAAACACATACAGGCGCCCAACGTGTACCACTCCCCCAGCTACCCATTTAATTTCAATATAAACAGCTACTTGAGCCTCTAATGCTTCTTTCCCAACTCTCTGCATATCAACTCCCCGGTACCAGGAAATTGTTCTCTTCCCTCCATTCCATCCTCGCCGATGGGTCCACCTAATGTAAATGAGCCACAGAAGCGATTTAGGACGTATTGACAACATCTATATGATATAGATATATACTGCGAACTGGCATAATTTTACGTTTTTGATCCCCCACCCCAACCCTCCCCCGCTGGGAGAGGGAGTTTATGAAAAGCGCAGATTATGCCCGTTCGCAGTATAAACCTGTACAATATAATATTCCATCAGAAACGTTAACAAATTTTGAGTATATTTTAAATTTTGGTTTCACTCTATTGACGAATTCTGAGGTGATACATGAACATTTCCGGATTACTGAATTCGCAAAAATACATTCAAATTGATTACCAATCGCGTTTTACGCACGCCGCTGAGCCTCTTGACAATGACATCAGTTATGTTATTATAAGGTGTCATGAAAAAAACTTCAGATCATTTCAGCATTGATGACCTTTGCAGTCTCACCGGTCTCACCCGTAGGGCCATCCGGTTTTATATCCAGAAAGAACTGCTCATCCCACCGATTGGATCAGGCAGGGGAGCCGCATATACCCGAACCCATCTGGAGCAGTTGCTGACCATTCTCAGATGGAAAGATGCTGGTTTATCTCTGGATGGCATTCGGGAAATCCTGTATGAGCAGCGTGGAGACAAACCCGCACCCCCTCATCCAAGGCCCAAACCCGGAGATGTATCAGTATGCAGTCGCATTATTGTATCCGAAGGTATCGAACTATTCATTGATCCCAATCGTGCCGGTCTTTCTCCTGAGGATTTGCGTAAACTGACACAACAAATCCTTGAAATTCATTCCACCTTCATATCAAGGAGCGCATCATGTACAAGGAAACCTCCGCCGGGTTAAACCATCCGGACTGCGTGCTTCAAGAAGTTCAGATTAAGGCAGATATTTACGAAACCCTGGCAAAGATTTCAACAACTCATCGCTACTTCAATCACGGAACCGCCAACATCGAGGCGGTTTACACCTTTCCCATCCCAAACAGTGCTGTGCTACTCGATATGAGTCTGACTATCGGCGACCGATCAATGACCGGGCAAATCCTCCCCAAAAAACAGGCGGAAGATCACTATGAGGATGCCGTGGTGGAAGGCGACCTGCCAGCCATGCTCCAAAATCCATCGCCCGGAATATACACCCTGAATATCGCAAACATCAAACCGAGTGACTGTGTCACCATTTCCTTTACTTACGGCCTGTTTCTGATGTGGCAAGGCCATGATCTGCGAATCACCATTCCCGCAACCATTGCCCCCCGATATGGCGATCCGGTCGGTGCCGGTCTGATTGAACATCAGATTCCAGAGACAGACTTTTTCGCAGAGAATCGATATACCCTTTCAATTGTTGCTTATGGCCGGATTGCTGATGCACAGATCACATCCCCAAGCCATGATATCCACATTGAAAAACTTGAGGAAGCCAGCCATATCCGGCTGACCGACACCACAGCACTGATGGACCGGGATTTTGTACTGACAATTACCGCTCCTGACATGGAACGATCTGTTCTGATGTGGGATCGGGATGGTGAAAAGCATTTGCTTTGGGCAGGATTTCATCCGTCACTGCAAATTGAATCCGATACCGCTCCAAAGGGACTGGTTCTGGTAGTGGATTGTTCTGGTTCCATGGGAGGGGATTCCATAGATCAGGCCAGAATGGCGGCAAAAGGAATTCTTGACTCACTGCGACCGCATGATTACTTCAATATCGTTGCATTCGGCAGCAATCATCGTTTACTGTTCAGCAGCTTGAGAGTGGCAAACCCGAACAATATCAAAGAAGCGCTTAAATTTGCTACAAATCTTCAGGCGGACCTGGGCGGCACTGAACTAGAAGGTGCGCTTCATATCGCACTGGGGTTTTCCAGTCAGAAAACCATCTCTCAGGATATCATTTTGATTACCGATGGCGAGGTCTGGAAGATTGATGAAACCATCAATAATGCCACAAAAGGAAACCGCCATATTTTCTCAATCGGTGTGGGCAGTTCGCCTGCGGAAAGCCTTTTAAAAACCCTGTCAGCCAAAACGGGGGGCGCATGCGAGTTTGTGTTTCCGGGTGAATCCATGACCGAAAAGATTCTGCGTCATGCCAGGCGGATATACTCCCCACAGATCAAAGGTATCGAAACAATCTGGCCAGCCACTCCGGAAAAAACATTTCCTGAACTACTTCAGTGCGTATTTGATGGGGATACGGTGAATATGTTTGCCTGGTTTTTGGAACCCCCCGAATCCGGGAATGTCGGCCTGTTGCTGACATTATCAGACGGTCAGACACGGCAGGTGTCCGCAGGCGAAGTCTCCATGTCAACAACCTGTAAAACGCCCGGTCTGATAGCTCGAATGGCTGCGGCCCTGCGGTTGGCTGACATGACGGATTCAGATGCGGCCACTGAGCTCGCGGTTCACTATCAACTGCTCAGTCGATATACCCATTGCTTAGCCATAATAGTTCAGGCAGAGGCTGAAAAAGCACAGACACTGCCGGAACTTCACAAGGTCAAACAGATGTTGGCTGCGGGATGGGGGGGAAGTGGGCGGATATTGTATAGCACGCCTATGCCTATGTCGCCATCTAACGCAAATGTTGAATATCCTTGTCGTTTAAGCGATCCTTGTTGCATTCCCCCTTCTACGCAGCCAGCACTGAATTTCCCGGAATTTGCTGAACGCCTGAACCAGTGCGATATAAAATCAGATACTGACCTTTCAGCTTTCAACTTTTTTGGTATTCTGCCACCAGAAATTTTTGTGATCGTAGGCTTAGACTTTGACTGTTCCGAAGACGATATCCTGACAGTTTTTTTGCATCTCCTTTTACATTCCGATTATGGCAAACACCTCAACCGAAACATAAGTCGAATCATTAAAAAACGATTTAAGCAGGCTAAACTCTCAAAAGACTTGGTTAATAGGATAAGCGACAAAATATTGCCAATATTATGTCAGAGCCCAAACATTTAAGATTTTAAAGCTTCCCCGTGAATACAGGAAATTTATAATCCAATATGTTTAACAACTTGCAGGAAAATCATTGTGGATACGATCCTGACCATAACGTTTGCAGAAAAGATTCATCTGGGTTAAATGACCATTCACAATGAGCCTGCAATTTTAGCTGGCATTTATGGTTAACTATTTGTTATTAAAGCAAATATTGTGTAGAATAAAATCATCGTGATACCAGTCCCGGATAGTATTAACATCATCCTGGCAATCCGGTACGATTGCCTTAACGCCTCATAAAAAAACTTGCGCAAGCAAGGCCCGTGAACGGCCCTCAATTCCCGCTCGATCGCTTTGTTGGACTTTTATACAAAGAACAGCAACTGAATTGCTTTCTTTCTCTTTGTCGCAATTTCCAATTGTTTTTCAAGCCTAACTTTCTCTTCAGGAGCAAACTTTGCGGGCTTGTTCTTTTCAATAAAAGCTGCCTTGAATGCCTGGTCTTGATCCAACAGAATCTGAAGTAGTTTATCTCGCTTCCAGGATTTCTTGACATCATACCGTAAAACTTTATTTCGGGTGATGTGTGGGTTGAGGGATGACCCCCCAGATACCCGATTTGACAGCTTTTTCATGCCATTGCATACACACTGCGTCCCGCGCCATAATAGGCATCATAAACATGCTGAAACACCGCTGATGTCTTTTGGTCGAACAGTTCCGGAGTGTATGCCCTCGGTAAGCCATGGTCCAACATTTTTTCGATGGTTACCCGAACCTCGGCGCGAGCCTGCTGACGTTTGCGCCAATCAAGAACCAATTTCCCGGCTTTAAGTGTGTTCAGCAGATCTCTGGCGGTAGCTTTGACCTTCTCCCGGTCCGAATCACTCAGTTCAATCTGCGGTTTGGTCAAGAGATCAAAGAGGGCCAATTCTTCTTCATTCAATTGTTCGCCCACACCCCGCTTCTCTTCTTCGCTCAAACTCTTGGCAAACGTCATAAGTTGCTGGAAGAACTCCTCGGCATTGAGACTGCCTGCATTATAGGCATCGATCATTTCCTGAAATCTCTCCAGATAATCCATCCGGGTCCGGTTGAGCCGCACCATAGCCATGAGCTTCTGCGCCACTGTCCCTTTGAGCTTCTCATTGACTGTGCGTTTGCGGCCGGTTTTAAATTTCTCCGCCAACTTCTCGAAATCAATGTTGCTCAGGTCAATCCAATGCTCGTCTCCGTAAGGTGCGCTTGCCTCGCGGATGATGTAGCCCTCTGTGGCAATGGATCTGTCGAGAAGTCCTTCCACCTGCTGCATTACCAGTGAGATATCCGCTGGTGGTATCAGCGCCCGGATTTTATCTGCAATGACCTGAATTGGAGATATCTCGACACCAAATTCCCCCGCAGCCGAGTCGGGCAACACAGCCTTGTATAACCGCTGCACTGTGTTGGCCAAATCAAGATATCGGCGTTTGATCTCTTCAGAGACCACCAGAGCCTCTACGGCGTCATCGAGCAGGCCAATGCGGGTAAATCCTTGGGCGGTCTGAATCGCCGTGAGGTTCACGCCTTGTTCCTGACACAAGCTTTGAGTTTCCGAGAGCACCTGCCGAAGCGCTGCTACCAATGCAGACTTGTCCTCTACCGGCTTTTTACCATTACCGCCACCTGCTCCGTAGATGGCCAGCGCCAGTTCCAGGTTGCGGAACACTCCGGCATAGTCAACAATCAAACCGCTCACTTTGCCGGGATAGACCCGGTTGGCCCTGGCGATGGTTTGCATAAGCGTATGATTGCGCATGGGCTTGTCGAGGTAGAGGGTCGAACAGCTTGGCACATCGAAGCCGGTCATCCACATGGCGCAGACAAAAACCAGACGGAAAGGGTCTTCCGGATTTTTGAACTTGGTCTCCATATCTTCCTCCACCATGCGTTTGCGGTGAGGACGGATATCCAATCCCTTCTCATTCATCTCTGCAATTTCGTTCTGCCCCTGCGAAACCACCACCGCCATATCGGTTTCTTCCATCCTGGCAATGCGCTCCTGGATTTCCCGCCGTGGCTCGGCCCTCACACCGGCCAATTCAGCCTTCAAAGCTGCAATCTTTTCGCCCCAGTGTTTCCTCACCTTATCGTACATGCGGATGGCCGTAGCTTTGTCGATGCAGATCACCATGGCCTTACCCTGAAATCCGCGTCCGGTGAAGTGGTGCACAATATCTTTAGCAATAGCTTCCAACCGGGGGTCCCGAGAAATCAAATGATATTCTCTGGCAAATTCCCGTTCCATCTTCTTTTCTTGGGATTCGTCCAATTCCGCTTCTTCCAGCAGTCTCTCCATATCCTCGTTGAGATCGTCGTTGACTAATTGCAGTTCGGGGATACGGTTTTCGTAATAGAGTGGCACCGTGGCGCCATCGGCCACTGACTGCTGAAAGTCATAGACGCTGATGTAATCACCGAAAACTTGCCGGGTCTTCTCCTCACCTACGATCAGAGGTGTTCCAGTAAATGCCAGAAATGCGGCGCCCGGTAGCGCCTTTCGCATGTTCAGCGCCAACGTATCGTACTGGCTGCGGTGGGCCTCATCTGTTATGACAATAATATCCCGCCGATCAGAGAGTACCGGATGCGCCTCGCCCTTCTCTGTTCGGAACTTGTGGATCAGGGTGAAAACATAGCGATGATCCTCCGAGAGCAACTGCCGCAGGTGCTTGCTGCTTTCGGCCTGGGCGCGGCCTTCGGTTACCACCCCAGCCGATGCGAAGTGTTTGTATATCTGACCGTCCAGTTCCTGCCGGTCAGTGACCACCACAAAGGTCCAGTTGCCCGGTATCTTACGAAGCACCTTCTGTGCAAAGAACATCATCGCGACACTTTTACCGCTG
>CAIMCT010000173.1 GCA_903839535.1 uncultured Desulfobacteraceae bacterium | reverse complement strand
TCATCATCCAAACCGTCTAACCCGCCGGTACCCCGATCACATATTATCAGTCCTGGTGTCGAAGTAGTCCCCATCCAACAATTCCGCCATGAATTAGATGAAATATGGAATCGGTATAAGCCTCTTTCCCATATTGTCCAGATCAGAGACAGCCGTTACCTGAACTGGCGGTATTGCGAAATCCCGGAATTTGGTTATGTCTCATTTGCCGTTCGACACCATGGCCAGTTGGCGGGATATCTGGTCATTCGGCTTTTGGAACTGAAAGGTCACTATTTCGGAGCGCTGATGGATTTATTTCCAGTTCCTATGGTGAATTACGATGTTACATTGCGTTTGCTTGGATTCGTACGTCAGTTTTGCAGGATGAATGGTGCAGAATTTGTAGCTTTTCTTCTGCCAGATAGTGTTCAGAAACATCTCAACAGGATGGGTGCCATTACAATCCCAAATAAATTAAATCCCAGGCCTTGTTATCTGGGCTGCCGGTGTACAATGAACCATAAAGCTAATCAGTCAGTTGGCTGGCATATTACTTATGGCGATGCAGATATTCTGTAAGATAAAGTTTGAAAAGATTTCCGAATTTGTAAATTCCTTCATGAGGCAGATTAAAACGGCTTTCTCTTAAATCCACGCATGATACAGGAATCTCTATTAGTTTATTGCCATCGCGAATGGCTTTGAAAATTATGTTCACTACATAAAATGTATGTTTGTCCACGCAATCAAGATATTTCAGGGCAAGCTCTTTTCGATACGCTTTTGCTGCAATGGAATAATCATGAAAATCCATAAGCAGCAGTCGTTTGGCAATCTGAATAAACAGATTGCTGGCGGCGCGACGAATCCAGGATCGAAGCTGATTTCCGGTTATTTTGGAACCGATGACCATGTCATGGTCATCAAGCAGATGGTAACTTTCTTCAATGAAGTTCAGATCGATGGACAGATCCATATCCACAGTGACGATGCGATCATACCTGGCGCGTTTTACCGCTTCCACAAAGGCTACGCCCACACCTTTTTCAGGCAGGTGAAACCAGCTCAATTCGGGGTGCTTCATGGAGAGCTTGGAAACAATTGTTACTGTTCTGTCAAAGGAGCCATTGCTGCCAATCAGTATTTCATAAGGGATATCCAGGCTGCTCAAAAACCGGATAAGTCGCATTGTGTTTGACTGCAGAAGCGATTCTTCATTGTAAACAGGGATAAAAACAGTCAGACCATTCATTGTTTTCATTGCAGATGAAAATCCTTTATCCGATCCATTGCGTACTGCGCCCAGATTTCTTTCGGAAAATCCCGAATAGTTTTTTCAAAATATATGCGCGCTTTATCCATCTGACCGATTTTGATATGGCAGATTCCAATATGATAACAGGATTCCGCCGCCTTGCGGGTTTCCGGATAGGTTTTCAGAAGCCAGCTCAAAGCACCAAGAGCATTCTCCCAGTCATCTTCCCTGTAAAAACATATAGCGTACATAAAGCCGGCATCGTCAGCAACAATGGATTGCGGATAGGTGTCCATCACTTCCTTGAACATCTTTTTTGCGCTTGAATAATCCTGCCCGGTAAAAAAATTCACGCCTTTGTTATACGGCAGCGATGGATATCCGGGCGCATGAAAGATCAAAAAATATCCCAGCGAAGCCAGCACGACCAGCATCATGGCAGTGGTCAATCTGGTTCCATGGATATACCATAGCACAACCGATGACATTCGGGGACGAAAACTTGCAAGCCGGGAAATGATCAGCCAAATCAGTCCCAAACAGGTCAATACTGCGCCGGTATAATCCGGCCAGGTCCTGCCATAATACAAACGGACATGAGAAGAATTGGGATATATCAGCATGAAGGCAGGTGAAGCCAGATAGATTTGATCTGCGCCTTCCACTTTCCAGTTGGGGTGATAGGAGATTTTAATCCAGAGAGGTTTGCCAATAACCACACCGTCAATCAGGATTTCTTCTTCTTTGATGGTTTCCTTGACCGGAGGTGCATTTGTAACAGGTTCAACTGGCAGGTACTCAGGATCAAACTGGTCCGGAATACAAAATCTGATTCGATCCACGCTTTCAACCGTATCTTTGAATACAAGTGGTATGGATAAATCGCTCAGACGGAACCACAGGTATGACTGCATCTTCCAGTCTTTTGCGGAAACAAGAATGGGTTTATACAACACTGACTCCACATATCGATTGGGAGCGACTGTGGATTCATACACGTCATAAGGTCCAAAACTTTCCCGGAAATTCAGCAAAGGATTTTCTCTGGCGGCTTCATGTGTCTTTATTTCCGCGACAATAAAATCACGAACATTGAACACTTTTAAATGTTCAATCCCGCGTTTCAGATTGAATCGGGAATAATTATAGTCTGGTATGGGGGTTGATGGAAATTGGGATATCTCGGATTGAATATAAAATATGAACGGACTGTTCAGGCTGGCCTGAATATAAACGCCTTCAAGCGTGGAGCGACCGGAAAACAGAGGCAATGATTCAAAGGCGCGCACCGATCCCGAATTATCGTGAATCTGACTGTGTTCATACACCACACGGGGATACTGCATCGTTCCCTTCAAAAAAGTATTGGTCGCTGAAAAAACGCTCCAATTGGGTTTATTTTCAAATCCTTCATAATTGAAGCGGCCCCAGCTCCGGATCGATGTTTCCTGACTGTCCACCCAAAGCAGCGATGTCAGCAATGCAATACAGGCGATCATTACCGTCACTTTTGGGGAGTACACGCGCAGCCTTGTAAACACCAGCGCGCTTCCTGTTATCAAAAAGAACTGGAAAAAAGGAAGAAAACGAACATCTACAACCCCGAGTCGATAACCAATGCCATACAGTCCAGCCCCACAAAAAATCAGGTACCAAATAAACGCCGCAGGCGATAGCGGTGATTGCTCTGGCTTTCGGAACGTGATTACCGCCCATACTGCATGGATTGAACACAAAAGAATAAATGGCAGGAAAATCAGCGGGAAAATCTCCCTGAGCGCCTGTTTAAGATCATAAAATATCCACAGAATGCTGAAACGCGTTGTATAGGGAAGAAATGCCAATAGCGGTACAAGCCAAAACCCCATCAACAGTATCGCCAGTGTATGAATCTGAACCAATTTGATCAGATTTTGTCTGAACCGGCCGGGAACAAGCAGAAAAAACAGGGATGCAAACCCATCGAAAAGAAGGGCGTAACCGTGACAAAGTCCAATCAAGGCCAGAAGGATTCCGCACTTCAAACAGCTTTTTTTCTGCATCATGGCATCAAATACCAGACCAATCCATAGCACAGAAAGAGAAAACCCAATGCCAAAACAGAATTCACCTGCCAGGTTGCTGGGAATATTACCGCCCCACATGGAATTGCCTTCATTCAGTAAAAAAGCCAGGCTGATGGTTGCGCCGATGATGGGAATGGGAAACGGTTGCCTGAGAAGTCGAAAAAACAGATAGGTACAAACTGGAAGAAGAAAAATACCTGCTACGGAAACCAGTTTGAATGCGATTTGAAGCGGCATGATCCATGAAAGGACAACCATTGCCAGAAAAGGAAGCGGAAAATAGTATTGCAGAATGGGAAAGCCACCAAGATTGCCCTGACACCAGCCGGTCAGTTTGCCCTGCGGTATCAGATAATCTCGGAGATATTGGGCTGTAAAATAATGGGAAGCTGTATCCCCACCCGCGGTTATTGTCAATGAAAACAAATTGCTGTAATCAAAATATGAAAACAGGAAACAAACGATAAACACCAATGCGATGCCATCAAAGACAATCTCTACGTTTTCAATATGTTTCAGTTTCATGAACTGCTATATCCGCCTTGATGTCATCACCGGAATCGAAAAAAAGGCTACCCACATAAGCCGGGACACTTTCAATGTGGCTCATCAGTCAAATGCCGGAATTGCCTCTGTCCAGGCAACGTAGGTGGGTTGCTACCGTAAGTACTTGAGATTAAAACTGTCCCGCTTTATATGGGTAGCCGTTAATGCCGCTTATCGTAAAACAGCCCCATGTGTCAAGACTAAAATGAGTCGAGTTTAAAATGGGATTTTTTTCACTCATTACCTGCTCCTTTTTACAGCAGGTTACCATCTTATCCTATTGTCCGGAATTTGGGGACCGCTGAACCTTATTTTGTCACTTGACTGAAACTATGAATACATCTAAAATTAAAGCATAATTTTTAATAAAGGAGTTTTCCTCATGTCCGATCAACCCGATTATGATTCCCCCTGGAAAGATATTCTGGAACGCTTTTTCTTCGACTTTGTCAGGTTCTTTTTTCCAGATGTTCACGCCGGTATTGACTGGGACAGAGAATACACTTTTTTGGACAAGGAATTTCAACAGCTTGTCAGGGATTCGGAGACAGGGCGCCGGCTTGCCGATAAATTAGTCAGGGTACACACCCGTGACGGTGAACCCATCATGGTCCTGACGCATATAGAGGTGCAGGGGACTTATGAACGTGATTTCGCCGAGCGGATATATGTTTACAATTACCGGATTTATGACAAATTCCGCTTTCCTGTGGTGAGCCTTGCAGTACTGACGGATGAAAGACCCACGTGGCATCCCGCTTTTTTTGGCTACAAACGATGGGGGTTCCGGCTTGAAATGGAATTTCCCGTGGCCAAGCTTCTGGATTATAATGATGTTGCGGCGCTGGAAAACAATCCCAATCCTTTCGCCATCGTGGCCATGGCGCATTTAAAGGCGTTGGAGACCCGTCATGCTCCCCATGAACGGTTTGAGTGGAAGTGGCATCTTACCATGGCGCTGTATGAGCGGGGATACAAAAAACAGGATGTACTCCATCTTTTTCAGTTCATCGACTGGATCATGACGCTTCCCGATGAACTGAAAAAAAGTTTCTCACAACGGGTCATTGCTTATGAGGAGGAAAGAAAAATGAAATTTATCAACTGTGTAGAAGAACACTATATGGAAAAAGGTATGGAAAAAGGTATGCTTGCAGAAGCCAGGGAAATGGTTGCCGAAGTGATTTCCGCAAGATTTTCTCATATTCCTGAAAATATCGCAAAAGCAATTTCCACCATCGAAGATCGAAATATTTTGAAAGAACTACTTAAAAAAGCGGTGTTAACCCGTTCACTTGAACAGTTTGAGTCTGATTTTCAAGGCTATGCTAACTTGTCAACGTAAGATCACAACGGTTCCGCACCAGTATCCATCGACTCCCTTTGAGCAGGGATGCCACCTCTTCACTGGATTGGTGCTGAAGAACCAATTTTATATGCCATGTTAACTCCTTAAAAATTTCAGAGACAGCCTGCCTAAACCGATGTAATTAACAATGTCGGCAACTGATTGATTACTGCCACTGTTTGGGGGTACACACGCAGCCGCGCAACACACCAGCGCACTTCCTGTTATCAAAAAGAGGCTATCCACATAAGTCGGGACAGATTGGCTGCTCCCGTAAGTGCTTGAGGGTAAAAGTGTTCCGGTTTATGTGGGTAGCCTCAAATCATGAGACATGAGGTGCCTGCAGATTGCCTCAAAGGTCGCATTATCATTATCGGGATTACCACCGAAGGTTTTAATGACATGCGGCCAATACCGTTCTTTCCTGCATACCCAGGCGTTGAATTCCATTGCGCCGTAATCGAAAATATTTTGAATCAACAATTTCTGAATCGTTCGGCTGGCGGAAACAGGGAAAGCCGATTCTTAATATCGGCATCAATTCCGGCTTGATGATCGTTGGGAACATGGGATCAGATCGCAGATTCGATTACTCGGTTCTTGGAGACAATGTCAATCTGGTGTCAAGACTTGAGGATTGACCAAGGTGTATGGCGTATCCATTATTGTCAGTGAGGCAACCTGGGAATTGGAAGAGAATTGGATGTTGTCAGCGTCAAAGGCAAGCAGAAACCCGTATCCATATATCAGATCATGGGCAGAAACAGCGGTCAGGCGGTTCTGGACAGACGCAAACGCACGGCAATCCGGTGGACGGTGTCAGCAATGAAGGAATTGTTGCAGAAGTGTAATCGGGAGCATGTTGCCGCAGGGTGAGCATGGCCGCTTAGGTGGCCAAGTGCACTTTGGAAAAAACTTGCTCCTATGACGAGATGTAACGGGGGTGAAACACAGGGGCAAGTCTGGGTTATAAGTCAGCTAATTTGAAACAGCCATTATTACGGGATTAGACCCGGTGAGTTGAGACCAACTGCTACCACTCCATTTACAGAGGCCAAATGCTCCGAAGTCCACATAGAGCGCCGAATTTGAGACCACCATGTTTTCAGAGCTGGCTGGTGTAAGTTGAACCCATGTAGCGCCGTCCCACTTATAGAGGCCATAGAGAAGCCCCGAAGTGCTCCTCATGAACGGTTTGAGTGGAAGTGGCATCTTACAATGGCGCTGTATGAGCGGGGATACAAAAAACAGGATGTGCTCCATCTTTTTCAGTTCATCGACTGGATCATGGCCCTTCCCGATGAACTGAAAAGAAGTTTTTCACAACGGATCATTGCTTATGAGGAGGAAAGAAAAATGAAATTTATCAACTGTGTAGAAGAACACTATATGGAAAAAGGTATGGAAAAAGGTATGCTTGCAGATGCCAGGGAAATGGTTGCCGAAGTGATTTCCGCAAGATTTTCTCATATTCCTGA